>NZ_QBLR01000226.1:0-5561 GCF_003070835.1 Halanaerobium sp.
AATTTTTAGTTACTTTTATAACTATGGTTTAAAAATCCCATAGTTGTAATGGTTACTAAAACACCGTTGCTGGCAACACTATCGGCCGAAGTGTTGCTGTGGAGGTGCTCATATAACCAAAACAAATTAGATGAACTGGCAAGGATGCCAGGAAAAACACAAAATTTCAAGGAGGAATAAATAATGAGAATTAATACGAATGTTGCCGCTTTAAACTCTTATAATCAATTAAACAATACTAATAACAATCTGAGTAAATCTTTAGAAAGATTATCCTCAGGTAAAAGAATCAACGGTGCTGCTGATGACGCTGCAGGACTTGCTATTAGTGAGAAGATGAACTCCCAGACAAGAGGTCTGGCACAGGCTCAGAGAAACTCACAGGATGGTATTTCAATGATTCAGACTGCTGAGGGTGCTCTTAAAGAAACACACTCTATTCTTCAGAGAATGCGTGAACTATCAGTTCAGGCAGCTAACGATACCAACACTAATGAAGATAGAGCAGAAATTCAAAATGAGATTAATCAGTTAAATGATGAAATTGATCGTATAGGTAATACTACAGAATTTAACACTAAGAAATTATTGAACGGTAATATTTCTGTAGCAACATCAAGTAATAATGATAGTCTAAATGTAGAAAATACTACAACTGATACTAAAGATGGTGTTTATTCAGTTGATTACAGTAATATTGCTACCAAAGCTTCAGTTGGGAATGTAGATACAGCTGTTTCAGCTCTTACTCAAGATGCCACAGTTAATGTTAATGGAACAGAGATAGACTTACTTCAAAATGATAATGCTGGTGATGTAGTAGATAAGATTAATAATAAGTCAGAAGCTACTGGAGTTACAGCTACAGTTGGAGATAATGGTGGAATTAAACTTGTTAGCAATGAACGTGGAGCAGATCAGAAAATTGATGTAACTGCTTCCAACCAGACTATGAGAGAACTTGGTTTAGTGGATAACAGTGGTGCTGATATGGATACTACTACTACTTCTTTATCTGATGTAGGAACAGATTCTACTGGATTTATTAATGGGGCAGAAGCAGATTCCGATGGCACAGGATTATCACTTGTAAATACTGATAATAATGCTGAAGGTTTATCTACTGATCTATCTGTTAAAGAAAATGCTGGAACTGAATCATTTGTATTTGATAATAGCAATGGTCCTTCTACATTTACCATTAATGGTACAGATGTAGAAATAGCAAAAGGTACAGACATTGACACAGCTGTTGATCAGATTAACGAGAGAAGTTCAGAATTAGGTGTAACAGCAAGTAAAGATTCTAATGGAGAGTTACAACTTGCAAGTAATATAAAAGGTGAAGACGCTGAATTTGATGTAACTTATCAGCAAAGTTACTCTTTTGAATATACATCTGATGCTGCAGATGCTGATATTAGTTTGCAGGGTGTTCTTGCAGATGGTAGTGCAGGTGCTGCTACAGTGGCAACTATTACTGGTGGTAGTGATATTGATGCAGCTATAACTACAATAAATGCTGATTCTGGAACAACTGGAGTTCAAGCTAGTAAGTCTGATGATGGTAATAGCATTGTTCTTGAAAGTGTAGGTTTGAATTCTGAAAGCGGTACAAATCAAGTTGTTGTTGCTAATGGTACTGCACAAACTGCTAGTGTTCTTGGTGCTACTGTAGGGACATACGCCCAGAATTCTGAAGCAGCACAAAGTGTAGAAGGATCTATTGATGAAACAGTTGGTACTTCTGCAACATCTACTTCTAATTCAATTTCTATTGCAGATACAGATTCTACTTCTCTTAGTACACTGGGTACATTTGGGGCAACTGATACTTTTACTGTTCAAGGAACCACTGCAGATGGAACTAGTGGTGAATCTAAAGAATATACGGTAGGATCATTGACTTTAGATGGATTAGCAAGTGCAATCAATGCAGATTCTGATACTACTGGAGTAAAAGCAGAAATAAGTGGCACTGCAAGTGATTATACAATAGAACTTAGTTCTGTAGATACAGGTGCAGATGCATCTCTTACTGTAACAGATGGTACTGGAACTCCAATTGCTGATAATGGTCTTACAACTGGAACAATCCAAAATGGAAACAATGGTTCAGCTGATGGTAGTGTAACAGTAAGCAACGAAAATGTTCTTAGTTTCCAAATTGGTGCCAATGAAAATCAGAACATGAATATAGATATTAAAGACATGCGTTCTGAAAGCTTAGGAGTTAGTAATATTGATGTTACAACTGCTGAAGGAGCAGGAGAAGCTATCTCTACAATTGATGAAGCAATTGGGAATGTTTCTTCAGAACGTTCTAAGCTTGGTGCTTTCCAGAACAGATTAGATCACACAATCAATAATCTGAACACATCTGAAGAAAACCTAACTGCTGCTGAGTCACGTATTAGTGATGTAGATATGGCTAGAGAAATGATGAACATGAGTAAGCAGCAAATTCTGTCTCAAGCTGGTACAGCTATGTTAGCTCAAGCTAATCAGTTACCACAGGGAGTACTTCAGTTACTCGGTTAATTTCTTGAAGAGAATAAAATATAATATAGCTTAAATAATAAAAATAAGCCGGCCGGTTATCCGGCTGGCTTATTTTTTAAGAAAGGGTGGAAGCTATTATGAAAGCAAATAGTATTGACTCGCTTTCCAGCCAGCAGTATTTAAATAAAACTAATAATAACAGTAATAATGATACTAAAAAAATAGTTAGTGATAAAACAAAAGAATCTCTTCAGGAAGAATTAAATAAAAACTCAAAAAGCCTAGAAGAAGAGGTTAAAGACACAGTAAAAGATGTAAATGAAATTGTAAAAAAAGTTAAAGAAGGACTTTCTTTTCAAATCCACGAAGACACAGAAGAATTAATGGTGCAGGTAGTTGATCTAAAGACAGATGAAGTAATAAAAGAACTACCACCGGAAGAAATGCTGGATTTGAAAGCTAGAATACACGAAATGGTTGGGATTTTAATTGATGAAAAAGTTTAGAAAGAAGGTGTTTTAAATGAGCTTTGCTTTAGATGGTTTAGCAACTGGAATGGATACAACTTCTATAATCAATCAGCTAGTTGCGGTAGAAAGGCAGCCAATTCAGCGGTATGAAGAAGAAATTTTAGAACTGCAAACTACAAAAGACGCCTGGAGAGATATAAATAGCCGCTTAAGTAATTTAGAAAATAAAGTTACTCCATTAAAATTATCATCTACTTTTAATTCTAATACAGCTAACAGCAGCAACGAGGGAGTAGTAACTGCAACAGCAAGTAATGGTGCAGATGAAGCAGCTTATTCGGTCACTGTTCATGAAACTGCTAAAAGTCAAAGGATGTTTGGATCTCAATTAGAAGGCTTTTCTGCAGCAGCAAAAGATGAGATAACTATAAATTCTACTAAAATTGGAATTAATGCTGGAGATTCTTTAAAAGATATAAGCAGTAAGATAAATGAAGCAGAGGCTGGAGTTAAAGCATCTATAGTAGATAACCGTTTAGTTTTAGAAACTTCTGAAACTGGTGAAGTTAATGCTCTAGATCCTGCTGATACAAGCTCTATTAGTGCTCAAGGTACTATCTTAAAAGACTTAGGTATTTTGGGAGAAGATGTTGATGGAAATAAAATAATAGCCAATGAAGCTCAGAAGGCTACCAATGCAGAAATCGATATCAATGGCATCAGTGGTATTACAAGTGCTACTAATACATTTTCCGATACAGTAGAAGATGTTACTTTTAATATCAATCCAGATGCACTAGTAAGTTCTGAAACTGGGACAGCTTTTTCAGCTATCTCTGTAACTAAAGATACTGATAAAGCAGTGAATGCTGTCCAGGGTTTTGTAGATCAGTACAATAGTGTAATGAACTTTGTTGATGGTAAGACAGATTATGATGAAGAGCAAGAAAAAGCTCAGATATTACAGGGTGACAGTACAGCTATGAGGCTGCAGATGAAGCTGAGAACAATGGTAACTTCTAAAGTTAAAGACTCAGGAGAATTAAAAACACTTTCTTCAGTCGGTATAGAAATTGATAGAGATGGTGTAATGAGTTTTGACAGTGCAAAGTTTAAAGAAGCTTTTAATGAAACACCAGATGAAGTTTCCGATATCTTTAGAGCGAGTAGTGATACTGATGGTTTTGATGGTATGGCTCAAAGAATGGATGGTTACTTAGATCAGCTAATGCAGACCAATAGTGGTTTGATTCCAAGGAGACTTGACTTCTTTGATAATCGAATCAGCAGTCTTAATGAGGATATAGAAGATGTAGAAAGAAAAGTTGAGTTAACAAGAGATAGATATGTGGAACAGTTTGCTGCAATGGAATCAGCTATCTCAGATATGAATCAGCAGATGAGCTGGATGGAGAGTCAGCTGTCAAGTATGAGTGTCAATACTCAAAGTCAAAGCAAATAAAAAGAAGAATTGTTCAGGAGGAGAAAGTTTAGGCTAGTTTAGTAAACATTCTCCTCTAATTTTATTTAGGGAAGGAAAATATATTATGAAGATTTACATAAACGAGAATGTAATAGAAGCAGAAGAGATAAATGAAAAGAATGAAATATTAGAGTTAGTGGAATCCAAGTTAGATAATGAAATAGTAGATACAATCCATCTTGATGATGTTGAGGTTTCTTTAGAATACTTTCAAGAAAATGAACTTGATCTAGAAAGAATATATAAGATAAAGTTTGAAAGCAAAAAAGTTGAGCAGTTAATAACTGAAACCCTTAAAGAAGCAGAAAACTATCTGCCTAAATTAAAGAATGCTTTAAACAACTCAGCTGAACTTTTCAAAAACGATAAGGAAGCAGATGCTTCTGATCTGCTGGATAAGACTCTAGAAGGTATCCAGTGGTATCTGGAAGTTATCAATGGTATAATATCCTTAATAGATAATGAAGAGCTAAAAGATAAAGGTAATAAGATACTATCTGATTTTACTCAGGCACTGAATAGAGCTATGGTAGCCCTGCAGAATGAGAATTATGATTATCTGGGAGATCTATTGGAAGTAGAAATGATGGAATATCTTGATAAGTTAAGTGACTTTAATCAGGAATTATTAGAAGAAAACTAAAGAGGTGACCAAAATGTCTGCTGTAGAAAAAATTAACTCTGTTTTAACCCAAATTAAAAATGTAATTCATAATCAAATAAATCAGCTTGATGAAAGAAATGTTCAGAACGAGAAGGATCTAAAAGGTGACAGATTTACCAAATCACAGCAGCCAGCCAAAGTCACCTATGACCTGGAAGATATTGCAGCTAAAGATGCGGTTAAAAGACCTATTAAGATTAACGACAGCAATAATATCTTTTTTATCAACCACAATAACCGCAATAGGGCTGTAAAAATAGACCCGGGAGAATATAATTTAACAGAAATTCAAGCTGCTCTTCAGCACCAGGTTAACGAAGAGTTTGGAATTGGTAAAGTCAGTCTTAAGATGACTGCCTCCGGTTCAGATCGCTTTATCTATGCTGAAGATAAGAAGGAAGAGCATGTTTTGGATGAGCAGGTGTAGGTAAGTTAGAAGTTA
>NZ_QBLR01000227.1:0-5546 GCF_003070835.1 Halanaerobium sp.
TGAATTTCATCGACAACACCTAAAAGATAATTTGCCCAGACATTTTCTTGATCATATTCTAAATTATTCAGATCATATTCCACCAACTGATCATAATCAAGAGAATAAAATTTAATTTTTTTGTCAGGTCGCAGTTGAGCCAGCATTGTAATTTCTTTTTCTATTGCCATCGGCATTACAAAGCCATCATTATAATCTGTGTGCTCACCAATTAAGTTAACCCGTCCTGGTGCTGCATAAGCTCCATTTTCTAAATCAAAATCTCTAAAAGTGCTGTCAAATTTATCCCATAACTCCTTTTTATTCATTTTAACACCTCTTTATTAAATTTTATTATAGTCTTCCCCAGCATTTTAATTTTGCTGAGATAATATTATTAATATATTTAATAGGCCCGCTGATTAAAAATTAACTGCTCTATTTATCTGGTTATTCTCCAAATCCTCCTGATTTGTGCCACTGCCAGGCTGTAGATATTATTTTTTCCAATTCTGGAAATTCAGGCTGCCAGTCTAATTCTTTTTGAATTTTTTCTGAACTTGCAATTAAAACTGCTGGATCTCCAGCTCTTCTATCAGAAACCTCAACTTCAAAATCTTTTCCAGTTATTTCTTTTACTGTTTTAATAACTTCTTTAACCGAATACCCTTCACCATTACCTAAGTTATAGACTGCACTTTCCCGACCGGAAGCTAATGCTTCTACTGCCAAAAGATGAGCAGCCGCCAAATCACTAACATGAATATAATCTCTAATACAGCTTCCATCTCTGGTTGAATAGTCATCACCAAAAATATATATTTTATCTCTGATTCCTAAAGCAGTCTGCAGAACAATGGGAATTAAATGTGTTTCAGGATCATGGGCCTCACCAATTTTAGCTTCTGGATCAGCTCCGGCTGCATTAAAATAACGCAATGAAGTATATTTAATTCCATATACATCATCATATCTTCTTAAAGCTTTTTCAAAAAATAATTTACTTTCTCCATAAGTGCTTGTTGGTTCAGTCTTATTATTTTCTTTGATTGGAATTTCATCTGGTTCACCATAAACAGCTGCTGTGGATGAAAAAACAATATTCTTTACTTCATTTTTTACCATTGCTTCTAAAAGATTAATTCCATTAGCAAAATTATTCCTGTAATATTTGCCCGGCTTTTCCATTGATTCTCCAACAAGGCTGTCAGCTGCCAGATGAATCACAGCTTCAATTTCATTTTTCTGCATAATTTCATTTAGTAATTTCTGATCAGCTAAATCTGCTTCTATAAACTTACCCCCGGTTACAGCTTCTTTGTAACCTTTTTGCAAATTATCTAATGTTACCACCTGATGACCCTGATTAAGTAATATTTTTACCACATGACTGCCAATATAACCTGCTCCTCCAGTAACTAAAATATTCATAAACTGCCTCCTAATTTTTGATCAAATTATAACTTGATAATTTTAGAAATATTCTAATTTTTCATTTCAAAAAAATCATTCAATACTTTTTCTGCAGCTCCTACTGCTCCTGCTAAATTTTGATAATAAGCTGTTGTAATATCTAAATTATTAATTACCTGATTTAAAGAATCTTCCTTAATCTTTTTATACAGCTTTGTTAGTAATAGCTCTTCATATTCAGCAAATAGACCGCCTATAATAACGGCTTCTGGATTCAAAATATTTAAAACAACCGAAATTGCTCTTGCAAAATATTTTAAGGCATCATTAATAACCAAATTTGACTCAATCTCTCCTGCCTGATAGGCTATCATAATATCTGAAAAACTAATCTTTACTTCATTATTTTTTAAATTTTGATAACTAGAAATAATACTTTCTTTAGAAGCAAATGACTCTAAACATCCATATTTCCCACAATAACACTTAGGGCCATCATCTGCAATTTTAAGATGACCTAATTCTCCAGCTGCATAGTTATTACCGTAATGAATTTTTGATTTAAAAACCAGAGCTGCACCGATTCCTGAACCAGTATTAATAAAAATAAAATCATCTCTTCCCTGCCAAATTTCTCCGGCAGCCATCATTCTAACATCATTATCAATAAAAATTGGGTAATTATATTTTTCAGCCAAGATACTTTTAATATCAACTTCTCCCCAGTTAAAATGAGGTGTAAAAACCGAATAACCCTTCTCAGGATTTACTAAACCATGAATACCAAAACCTATACCAATAATTTTACTTGAGTCTTCCAGCTTTTTATTGTATTGTTTAATTAAATTAAAACTAACTTCTTTATATTCTTCAAAGCTATTATTATCCATTTGTATCTGATCATCTAAAATAATATCTGCTTTAAAGTTCAGCAAAACTGTTTTAATTGAATCGATTCCCCATTCTATTCCTATAGAATAAGCTCCATCAGCTTTCAAATTCAGCAGCATTGGGCGCCTGCCACCTCTAGACCTTCCAAGATCGGACTCCTGCACCAGCCCATAATTAATTAATTCCTTAACTAAATTGGTTACTGTGGCCCTGGATATTTTAAGTTTTTCAGCAATTTGAGCCCTCGAAATACCACCTTCATTTTTTATCAGAGCTAATATATTTTTTCGATTTCTCTTTTTCATATTTTTAAAACTGCCCTTTTCCATATTGCTCACTCATTTCTTTGTTAATTAAATAAATTAACTAAGTTAATTATAACATTTTATAATTTTTAAGTAAAGAAAGAAAATTCAATTTACTAAGCAGTCTCTTTTTTAGTTATATATTTCAAATAAGATGTTATTAATAGATCTGCTGCCAAAGCAATAACTAAAATAAAAAATCCGGCTCTTATACTGATAAAATCATTAACAAAACCTATAATCCAGCTGGCAAGAACTGTAGAACCAATCATACCTGCAGTTTGGGCAAAGCCAACAACTTTAATTCCACTGCTTTCAAAACTATCTAAGATTGCAGCCTGAGCAGTAGGAACCTGGGCTGCCAGAAAAATTCCTGAAAGTGGTATTAAAATAGTAAAGCTTCTACCGCCAATTAAAGCTGCTGCAATGGACAGAGAGGCAGCACCAGCAGTAAAAATAATAAAATTAAAATATCCTATTTTTTCGACCATAAAACTTGCTAAGAGCCTGCCGATAGTAAAGGTTATAAAAAATAGAGCTATATAAAAACTAATTTCCAAATCAGATCTCTCCTCAACATCTTTTAAAAAGGGTGCCAACCAGGTTATAATAGAAAATTCTACCCCTATTTGCAGAAATACAATTAAAGAAAATAAGATTACTTTAATATCTTTAAGCAGCTCTTTAGTGCTCCGCATAGTTTTATTTTTACTCGCTTCAATTTCTGGAACAGCAGCTGTTTTAAATTCAACAAAAATAATAACAAGTAAAATAGTTGAAAATAAAAAAGAATGGGCCCAACTGAAACCCAATTTTAAAACTAAGGTTACAAAATAAGGAGCAATTATTCCACCAAGACCATAAAATAAATGGAGAAGATTGATCATTTTGCCTCTGTTTTTGCTGTACGATATTGAAATCAGATTTACTGAAACAATATTTAAAAGTGTTAAACCTGATCCAAGCAGAAAAAATGAAAAAGTTAAAAAATAATAATTTGGTGATAAATAAATAGCAGCTAAAGAAATTATGTTATAGATAATCCCATAAAAAAGTAATTTTATTAAACCAAATTTCTCAATCAGCTTTCCACTTAAAAAATAAAACAGCATTGACCCAATTGAAATAAACGATAACAAAATGCCAAGTTTGCTGTAGTTTAGAGCATAATCTTCTATTATATAAGGACCAACCTGAGCTCTTAAATTATTTACTACTCCATTCATCATCATTATTGTAAATGCCAGGATCATTAGTCGCTGTTTGTTTTTTATCATATTTTCACCTTATTCGATATCTATTTCAAAATTTTTTTTCTTATCTTAAATCATTTCATAAATTGCTGCTAAAATCAACAAAACAGCCTCTCTTTTGAAAGAAAGACTGTTTTTGAATTATTCTATCTATATACATTATACTTTTCTACCGCTAACTAAATATGAATTGTAATCTATTTCTTTTATCTTGATATTTTTTATAGCTCGCTCTTCCAACATTGATTTCAAATCATCTTTTTCAATTCGGTGATGAAGAGGTGGTCCTTCTTCTCTTTGAGAGGGGTCCCATTCTATAAAAACCACCTTAGATCCTTTTTTCAAAAATTTAAAGTAATTATCTAAAAACTGATCTTTCTCCTCAACTTCATGAAAAAGATAGGCAAAAAGCATAAAATCTGCTTTTTGATGTAAATTAGCATCATTATCATCACTTTTACAAATCTCAATTCGATCTGAAAGACCAGCTTGTTGAGCCCGATGTTTTAAATCTAATAACATATCTATTTGAACATCTACTGAATAAACTTTACCCTTTTCTCCAACTATTTCTGCTCCGGGAAGAGAAAAAAATCCATTACCAGCTCCAATATCTATAAAGATATCCCCAGCTTCTAAATTTAATTCTGTCAGAAGTTGAGCTGGTTTCAAACTTTTAAGCCTTTTTTCTGCAAATAATTTTTTCTTTTTTGATGAATGAAATCTTTTACCTGCCATATAATCACTCCTATCAAATTAAATAAAAACTCAATTTTAAATAATACTAAAATTTATTATAATTATCTTTAATTTCTATTATTAATTATAACCAACTTTTCTGAGTTAAAAAGTAAAAGACCCTACAACTATCAAGATTGTAAGGCCTTTTACCAATCTATATTAATCTAATAAGGAGCGAATTTGGATTTTGATACCGGATGTTTGGATGTCTTTGCAAGTTCTCGGTACCAAAATAAAACTAATTATCTTCTGGCTTCCCAGGTGTCACACCAAACATTTTCATTATATGAGCCTTTAAACTCTGATTTACCCATAATTTTTTCTATAGTTTGTCTAATAACTTCACTTGTATTCCCATGTGCATTAATAAATGTTTTGATCATTGGTACATCTAAATAATGATTTGTATAATTTAAAGAAACAAATACAGTTGGAATTTCAGCAGCATACCAAGGCACTTCATTATCCATCGGTGACTTCCACTTAATTCGATAATTATTCTGCTGAGCATAACCTCTGACATCGGCAAATACAAAAGCTGCATCATATTTGTCTCTGTATTCCATAATCTTGCCCTTATCTCTTGACTCACCTTCGTTTAAATCAACTTCAAAACCTGCTTTTTCTAACTCTGTAATAATTCTATCTCTTGAAGATGTGTCGCTGTTGTAAATACCACCAAGTTCTCCGTATAAATAATACAATTTGATTCTAGGATGTGTTTCTGGAGTTATCGGCAGCTGACCCAAACTATCTTTTACCAGGGTTATAGCCTTATCAGCGGCTCCTGCTGCCATTTGATGGTGTTCATCCTGACCAATAATATCTAACTTATCTTCAGCTGGCATTAATTCATTTTTCTCTTCTTTTTTATGAAGATTAACTGCTGCTTTAAGCCCTAAAATTCTTTCTAAAGCCTCATTTAATCTTTGATCTGTAATTACACCATTTTTATAGCCGTCCA
>NZ_QBLR01000228.1:0-5512 GCF_003070835.1 Halanaerobium sp.
TTTATATAATTCCTTGTAGCCGGGGGCCATCTGCAGCACCAAAGAAATCGAATCAATCTTCTGCAGCTCACCCACCTCAGCCAAGAATGAATGCTTGAGTTTTAATTTAAGCTTTCTGATCATCTTATCGATTTCAGCAATCAAATCCTGATCCGGATTAAGCTTGGAACTGCGGTAATTTACTTTAAAATGTTTAAGCCTTTTGATCAGCTCTGAGAAACTCCATTTGATAAACTTATTTTCAAAATTATCATAGCTCAGCTTTTTCTCAACTGCCAGCATCTTTTCCGGCAGCTTGAGCTCCTGGTCATAATGGCGGCTGTTTTTATTCAACCACTTGAGGCTTTGTCGACCCACTTTTTTGACTCTCGCGGCAGGCCTAACATTACGCTTTCGAATAATCCTGTGGTGTGGTGACTCTTCTACTCTTTTAAGTGCTTTAAATAAATCTTCAAAAATATTTTCAATAATTACAAAAAATTCAGCTTCGGTGATATTCTGCTTTTCGGAAATTTTCATCTGCTGGTAGGTCTTTCTCAAAAAATCATAAGCCAAATTATATACTTCCTTATTGACTTCCTCTAAAAGCTGATTGTAGTCCTTTTGGTAGTCAATTTTACTCGGAAAAACTTCCAGTTTGAAAGTTAAAACCACCTGAGAGTTACTGCGAATTTCAAACTCAGAATAACCGATATCACTGCCGAAGTTGATGCTGCCGTAAAGCACATTGGGATTATCATTAGGATGTGACAGAGATTCTCTGATCTCGCGATTGGGATGGTAGATCTCAATCGGCATTTCGGCTTCCAGATAAAAATCATAGTTTTGATATTCAAAAAAGAGGGGATAGCTTTTAATAGAATTATAAGGGCTCAACTTGAGCTGATCTATTTCTGGATCGTGATATTTAAAATCAAAGTTCTCTTTTAAAGTTGAGCTGAAGCTGCAGACAGCCTGAGCTTTATTTGCCTCCGGAAATTCTTTTTCGTGATCAGGATGCAGAGGTTTACCCTTGATGTTTAAAGAAAGTTTATCATTTTTAACTGTGATCAAATCTATCTTTTTAGCAGCCATTTTATCACCCTTAATAACTTTTGACTTATTGCTAGTTTCACCGAGCAGCAGGTGAATTTTAATTTTTCACCCTAAATAGGGTGAAATTTTAGCTAAAAAAATTAAAAATCAGAAGCAGTCTATCCCCAAAAAATATGGGTTGGATCTTGATCTACTTCATCCACAAGTTTCTGAAAATCACTGGTCGGCTCAATATTATCATATTCATACCATTTTCCAGTGTGTCTCCACCAGTATAATGACCATTTATTATTTTCTTTATTATATCTAAACTGAGCTATCTTCATTTCAGTCCATTCGTCTGGATCTTTATAATGTGGACGCTTTTCAATTAATGTTACATATTTACCTCTTATATTATAATCCAGCTTAATCTGATCCTTTACTCTCTCCGGTATACGCTCATCACAAAATTTATCCAGACTTTTCTCAACTCGTTTTTTTAATAATTCGTTTAAAGCCATTAAAATTCCTCCTAGCTATTTCTCTGTCTAATTTTCCTGATACTCAATATTATTTTCTTCACACCACTCAATTGCTATATCCTTATATCTCTGATCTTTATAATCATACCACTGATCTTCTATATCATACTGATAAATCTTATCTTTAAACATTCTAAAGGCACCATTTCCTCGAATAGCATAAAGAAGTTCCTCTCTTAGTTCTTCATCTTCGATTGAATAGCAAAAATCTTCCATAATACTATAGGCATCAATTTCATAGTCATCCGGAAGTCTTATATAGTCATCAGTTGAGATAATATCAACTGCAGCCTTAATATTCTCCCGCTGCCATTCTGGAAATTTATCAAGGTCAGGATCTTCCTCTCCAGCTCTTAATTCATCATCCATTATCATGAAAACTTCACCAGTTTTTTTATAATAAAAATAATTGCTCTCTCTGGTTCTAAGTTCTAAAGCTTCTAATACATCCTCTAAATCAACTTTAAGTTTCATTTTTTAACACCTCTATTCTTGAAAATAATCAAAATGATTTTCCATGTTATAGCTGTTATATTTTTTGAAGATTTCTCTAGCTATCTTTTTTAACTCCTTTGCAAAATCCTTGAGAAATAATATTTAACTTCCAGAATAAGCACAGACTCCAACTCGGGGAGAATTAACAACCGGCAGTAGATTATCAGTTCCTCTCATACAGTCATTTTCTTCATGTTTATCAAAACAGTCACTGCAGTACCAACCACCATTATAACAACTTGAGCAGACAAATTCAGCAAGATTATCACAGTGACTGCACTTAATTTCAGGCTGGTGATTCCTTGCCAGAACACTGATCTTTTCTTCTCTTTCCTCTGCTTTAAATACATTAACTACATTCAAATCCAATTTAGTATAAGAACCAAAATCATAGATATATGAAAATTTAGTTTTTTCTCTTAAAACATCTTTGATTTTATGATTCATATTAAGTCCACTGAATGTAAAGTGCTGCTCATTAATTTCAAATTCACTCAGATGATTACAGCATTCGAGCCAGATATCACGCAAAAACTTGTCAAAATCACTTAACTTAGCGTCTGCTTTAACCTGCAGCTGCAGCCAGTAGTCTGACCAATTTGTACCCTTGACATAAATATGATAATATTTGCTTTCCTGAGACTGACCTTCTTCAATTATCTTTTCATAATTCTTATTTAGACATGATTTTAAATGTCTGGACATTCCTGATTGAGTATATTCATTTGCACAAATTTTGCATTTGCCTTTCATAAAAATTAACCCTCCAAATTATTTTTTTGATATATTAAAAATAACGTTCAAGCTCAGACTTTATCTCTTGCTGATCAACTTTAAGTATCGACAGTATTCCTTTTTCTGCCAGAGATATTCAATCTCTTTAATACCTAACTCAATTATATATTATCAACAACTTAAATGAAAGTTAAACAGACTGATAAGCAAAATATAACTTGCTGATATAAATCTAATTTTATATAATATAACAGAGGTGATTTATATGAGTCTTTCGATAGAAGATTTAGAAAAAATGGCAGCAGAGCAGTCTTTTCAAAAAGGAATAAACTATTACCAAATGAATCTAGTTAATAATCCACTTATTGACGGAAACACTATTAAAGCTGAAGTATCAGGAAGCAGTTTTTCTTTATATGATGTTGAAATGAATATTGATGATCCTTCCAGTAATCACTGCAGCTGTCCTTATGATTGGGGTGGAATTTGCAAGCACCTGGTTGCCCTTGGGTTATACTGGTGCAATGATAAAGAAGCTTTCCGGAAAGTTAAAAAAGAAAAAGCCAAATTAAAAAATGAACTGGATCGGCTTTTTAAGTCTTTAACTAGAGAAGAGCTAACAGAACTGCTTGGTGAATTTGTTTATGAAAATGATAATTCTAAATCTAAAGTTTTAAATTTTATTCAGGATAAGGGTAAAATGAGTAATGAATTATACCTTGAAAAGCTTAAAAGTTTAAAAAACCAGGCATTTGCTATTCTAATGGAGTTCAATCAATATGGTGGAGGTCCTATCAACGAAGAAAATAATTTTTTTGAGTTTATTAATGAAATGGAGAAATTAATTAACAAATTAGATATCCCTTCTTCTTTACGACATGAAATTATCAATGAATTTATGGGAGAATATTTAATAGGTAATTCTGGCTTAGATGACCCGACCCTTGATATTGTATATAGTACAGCCCGGAACAAAGATGACTGGGAATTAATAATTCAGCATCTAAAAAAATCTGGTAGTAGATATGATCAGGAATTAATAATGAAAATATATTTGAATAAATTACATAATGAAGAAAAATATTTAAAACTCAGAAAAAAACAACTTAAATATGGAATGGATTATTATAAGTTAGCTTGCTATTATCAAGATATTGACCAGGAAGAAAAAGCAGTTCAAATTGCCTTAAAAGGTGAAAAAGAGGGAGAAGGACGCATTATAGATAATATTACTTTCCTGAAAAAATATTATCAGAAACAAAATAATTACCAGAAAACTCTGGAATATCTAATCAAAGAATATAAAGAGTCCCCCTCATTTGAAAAATATCTATCTGTTTTGGATAACTGCAAAAAAGATGATAAAAAACAGATAAAAAATGATTTAATAAGTTATTTAAAAGAAAGTAAATATTCCAGATATAATAATGAGCTTGCTTTAATATATGAATCTCAAAAAAATTACGAAGAAATACTAAAATTAGTAATGGCCAACAAAATATATCCTGATAATTTCAGTGAATTACTAATCAATAAATTCCCACACGAAATGATAGATTACTATAGTCAGAAAGTACAAGGTTATATAAATAACAAAAACCGTTCTAGTTACCAAAGCGGTGCCCAAATTGCTTTAATTATAAAAGAAATATATACAAAAATTCTAAAATCTTCATCAAAATGGGAAGATTATATCCAAAATATTCTTGAAAAATATCCTCGTCATCCAGCACTTCAAGAAGAATTTAAAAAAATTTTCTAAATTAGGAAAGAAACTTTCTAATAAAATAAATAGAATTGAAATATGAAGATTAGACAAATTTAAATCGCCGGTTTCCCGGCGTTATTTTTTATCAGCTTTATGTCGCAAACAAGCGTTTTTAAACTCCGCTTAAGTTATTGAAGCCTGATAGATTTTAGATACTGCATCTTTAAGCACCTGATTAAATTTTTCGTCTGACTGATCAACTTTCAGGTCCTGAAGTAGAGCTCTGGAAAAACTTGCAATCATATTATGATTTTTAGAAAGCTTATCTACAGCTTCCTTCTGACTATAACCACCAGATAAAGCTACCAACCTAACTACATTTGGATGTTCAATAATTTCCTTATAAAAATCTGGCTGACTTGGAATTGAAAGTTTGAATATATACTGCTCATAATCTAAGGTTTCAAGCAGCTTTAAGATTTCCTCTTTTAAAATTTTCTCAGATTCAAGCTTATCATCACTTTCTATATTTACTTCTGGTTCTAAAATTGGGATAAATCCAGCTTCATAGATCTTTTTACCATATTCAAACTGCTGTGCTGCAATTTCTTTAATTCCTTTGGGATTTGCACTATGAATCACAGATCTCATTTTAGTTCCAAAAATATTATGCTTCTTTGCTTCCTCGAGCAGATTATCCAGTTCAGTCATTGGCTTCATCAGCTGAACTCCATTTTCTTTTTCTTCTGTACCCTGATCAACTTTAAGTATCGGCAGTATTCCTTTTTCCTGCCAGAGATATTCAGCAGTATATTTGCCCTCCATTTTGTTATTCATGGTATGTTTGAATAAGATTGCCCCTAAAATATAATCTGAACTAAAAGAAGAACTTGTGATGACCCTGGTCCTCATTGCCTGAACAAGCTCAAACATTTCTGCTTTAGTTTCATATTCAGTCTCTTTAATACCATAATCTGCTAAAGCTCCTGGGGTACTACCACCGCTCTGATCCATT
>NZ_QBLR01000229.1:0-5508 GCF_003070835.1 Halanaerobium sp.
TTTTTATAGAATATCAATATACAAATATTTTATTGAATATTTTACCATCATATTTTTTTACGTCCTATGATTTATCAAAAACTATTTTATCAACAATTGCAGGATCTTTGTTTGCAATGATTACAGTATCTTTTTCAACTATTATGGTTGTTTTAACAATGTATTCATCTCAATTTTCACCACGTACTATGCAGGATTTTTTGAAGAACAAGGTTACTCTAAAAGTCTTAGGAATATTTATAGCAGGCTTTATATATTCAATTCTTACCTTATTGTTTATCGATGATAGCATGCAGGGCAGTGGAGAATCTATTATTTTTTCAGCTATGATAGGTGTAATTGTAGCAATTGTTTGTCTGGGCTATTTTGTATATTTCATTCATCATGCAGCTAATTCTGTTCAGGTCAACCTATTAATCGAAAGCCTTAAAGAAGAAGTTATAGAAATTGTAGATAAAATAGAGGCCAGAAATAACAGTAATGATCAAATAAGAAATGAAGCCCCGGACAATTTGAATAAAATGTTAGAAAGAGATTCTTGTGAGATTCACCCAAAACAAAGTGGTTATATTCAGGTTATTTATGATATTGAACTTACTAAACTAGCTGATGAATATGATATTATAGTGAGAGCTGAAAAAATGATTGGTGATTATGTTACTGAGAATACAGTAGTTTTTAAAATCTGGCAGTTAAATAAAGATGCTGATCAATTTAATGAAGAAAAGCTAGCAGAAATAAAAAATAAAATATTAGGTAATTTAGTAATTAATAATGAGAGAAGCAAAAAAAATGACATAGAATTCGGTTTATTAAAATTAACTGAAGTAGCTTTAAGAGCAATTTCACCTGGTATTAATGATCCCAACACGGCAATTTTTTGTATCAATCAGCTGGGATGGGTTTTATCCAGAATTGCAGTTGCTAATTTGGAAAACACTTATTATTATAATGAGAAAGATGAATTGTGTTTTATATTAGAAGATATTTCTTTTTGGGATCTGCTTTATAAGACTTTTTATCAATTAAGCCATTATGGAAATCAAGATGTTTCAGTTGCAGGATCTATAATTGATGCCTTAGTAATTATCGCTGAAGGGAGTCCAAAAGATATTAAAGAACAGGTTTGGCATTTTAGCCACTATATTTTAGGCGGTTTTGATAAAAATGTTTTAGAACAGGAAGATAAGAAGTTCTTAAATCACAAAATTTATAGATTAGCTAAAGAAACTGGTCATAAAGAGCATAGAGAAAAATATTTTCAAGTTGAGAATTTCAAAATAAATTAGTAAAGCATGGTGTAAAACAGTAACTTTAAATTAATTTTAAAAATGTTATTATTATTATTAAATACTAAAATAATACAAAACGGGGTGTTTATATGCCAGAAAAAGAATTTTATAGACAAAAGGGAACAGAAATCCTTGAAAAATTAGAGACTTCGAAAAAAGGTCTAAGTTCTTCTGAAGCTGCAAAAAGGCTTAAAGAAAATGGGAAGAATGTTCTGGAAGCAAAAGCCAAAAAATCTTTAGTAACGATCTTTCTAGAACAATTTAAAGATGTATTGGTAATTTTGCTTTTAGTTGCTGCTGTCATGTCCTTTATAATTGGCAGTTACCGTGATGGTACAATTATGGTTATCATTGCAGTTATCAACTCAGTCATTGGTTTCCGCCAGGAATTTAAAGCTGAAAAAATTATGGATTCTTTAAATAAATTGGTTAATTCTCCATCTAAAGTGATCAGAGATGATCAGATTGGAGAAATTGCCCAGGAAGAACTTGTAGTAGGTGATATTGTCAGCCTGGAAGAAGGTGACAAGATTCCAGCTGATTTAAGGATAATCGAATCATTTAATTTAAGAACAAATGATGTTTCTCTCACCGGGGAATCAATGCCTCAGGAGAAGCAGTCAAATCATATTGAAGAGGAAAGACCTCTTGCAGATAGAGATAATATGGCTTATTTAGGAACAACTGTTGCCTCTGGTTCTGCTAAAGGAGTAGTTGTTAGAACCGGAATGGAAACTGAGATGGGGAAAATTGCTTCTATGACTCAGGAGGAAGATAAGTCTAAATCTCCCCTGCAGTCTGAGCTGCAGTCGGTAGCCAATAAAATTGCCACTTTTGCAGTTATAATTGCCCTGGCTTTATTTGGAGTCAGTATTTATCAGGGTTATGGCCTTGATTTTGCTTTAATTTATGCACTGGGGATTGCAGTGGCTGTTGTGCCCCAGGCCTTACCGATGCAGGTTACTGTTGCTCTTTCGCAGGGAGTTGACCGCCTGGCAGGAAAAAATGCGGTTGTTAAAAAACTGTCTTCTGCTGAAACCCTGGGTTCAACAAATGTAATCTGTACAGATAAGACTGGAACCCTGACCAAAAATGAGATGACAGTTAAAAAGGTATATTTTGACGGCAGAGAGTACGAAATAACCGGTCTTGGTTATGAACCGGAGGGTGAGATTATAGGAGATGATGGTGAGCCGCTGACAGAAGAGGAAATTGCAGAAATGGAAATTATCTTTGATGCTGCAACTATGGCTTCCAATGCGGAGATTCATGAGCCTGATGAAGAGCATCCCGGCTGGTATGCTATAGGTGATCCAACTGAAGCAGCCTTAATTACCCTTTCTACCAAACTCGGTACTCGTTCACCAACTGAAGATGAAGACAATCCAGAACTGCATGAGTTCAGTTTTGATTCTGACCGCAAAAGAATGAGCTCAATTAGAGAATTTGAAGACGGTAATTATCTTAAGATGAAAGGTGCTTTAGGGAGTGTGCTTTCAATATCAAAGCATATTCTTAAAGATGGAGAAGTTGTAGAAATTACAGAGGAAGATAAAGAAAGATTAAATAAATTAAATGAAAAATATTCTAAAAATGCAATGCGGGTTCTGGCAGTTGCCTACCGCAAACTGGAAGATGATGAGACAGATTATGTTTTAGAAGAGATTGAAAAAGATGTAATTTTCCTTGGTCTGGTAGCAATGATTGATCCTCCTAAAGAAGGTGTAAAGGAAGCTATTCAGGAATCACATGAGGCTCATATTGATACCTATATTATGACCGGTGATCATGCCATTACTGCCCAGGCAGTTGGTAAAGAAATCAGCCTTTCTGTTGATGATGAAGATGTGCCAGTATTTACCAGTAAAGATTTAGAAAAAATGAGCGAAGATGATCTCCGGCAGACCATGGAAGAAAACGAATCACTGATTTTTTCTCGCGTTTCACCGGAGGATAAACTAAGAATTGTAAAGAACTTAAAGGAACAGCAAAAAATTGTGGCTGTAACCGGTGATGGTGTTAATGATGCTCCTGCTCTAAAAAGTGCTCATATTGGAGTAGCAATGGGCCAGATGGGGACAGACGTTTCTAAAGAGGCCTCAGAATTAATTCTGCTAGATGACAGCTATCCTACCTTAGTTTATGCTATTAAAGAGGGAAGAACTATTTATAACAACTTAAAGAAAACGGTAATTGCTTCTCTGACAACAAACGGAGCAGAACTAACAATAGTACTTTTAGGGCTTCTAGCAGCAGCACTGCTGGGAACACCGATACCAATTTTAGCTATTCAGATACTTTCGATTGACCTTTTAGCTGAAATTCTACCTCTGACAGCTCTGACTTTTGATCCGGCATCAGAACATTTAATGAAATCACCGCCGAGAGCACAGGATGAGCATATAGTTAATAAACGCAGTTTTAGTGAAATAATGTTTTTAGCTATTTTGATGGGTGGGCTGGCCTTTATTAATTTCTATTTATTTGTTAACGATCAGGCAGCAGCAGTTAGGGAAGGAACTCAGCTTTATGCAAGGGCAACAACAATTTCATTTTTAACAATTGCCTTTTCTCAGTGGGTTAATATTATGTCCCGCAGATATGAATACGAAAGTATTTTTAATAAGAATTTCTTCAGCAACAAAAAAATGCTTTATTCAATTCTAGTTTCAATTGCTATGGTTTTATTAATAATCTATACTCCAATCAACGGCTTTCTTGGCTTTGCTGGAGTTACCCTGGCTGACTGGCTAAGAGTTGTGGCTGCTGGAGCTGTTTTCTTAATTGGACATGAAGTTATTAAATTCTTTAAAAGAAAAAATGAGGCTGTATAAATATAAATTATTCAAACGAGAATTAATCTATAAAAGTGTACTAAAATGGAGGGAAGCTAAATGTTTAATATTGAACTAGAAAGAGATGGCAGTGAAAATTTATATACTCAAATTTATGAAGCAATTAGGGCAGAAATTCTGGCGGACAAATATACTCCAGACACTAAAATGCCATCAATAAGAAAGCTTGCTTCCCGCCTCAGTGTAAATGCAGAGACTGTTGTTAAAGCTTATGATCTGCTGGCAGCTGAAAATTTAATCTATAAAAAAGAGGGTAGTGGGAGCTATATTGCTCCTGCTGCTGCTTTAAAAAATACTAGTGATGATCAAAGACTGAGGATTTTAACGTCTAAGCCCTCTTTATCTTCCCAAAAGACTATTGATTTTAGTGGTCCAGAGCATGGAACAGAATTTTTAGAAGAGTATGCCTGGGACTTGATTTTTGATCGGTTTTATTCAGAGTTTAAAGGGCGAAGTTTTAAACAAACTGAAGCTGAGGGAAATAGCTATTTTAAATTTTTAGAATCAAAACATGAGAATTCAAATAAAAGTAAAGTTTATTATAATTCAGAAGCACAGTTAGCAGAAATATTGGCAGCCTTAATCGGGGAAAACAAAGAATTACTATTTACCAGCGGCAGCAGTAATTCTTTATTCAAAAAATTATTTTTAAAGGATAACAAACTGAATAATAAGGAAAATAAAGATTCTCTTTCTAATCATAATGCCAATATTCACCTTAGTTCTGCAGACTATGAAAGTTTAATGGACTATCTTGAAAATAATACTATTGACTATTTAATTATCAGTGATGAGTCATTAGAAGAGAACATCTTAAACTGGAGTCTTTCTAAAATAAAATCTTTGCTGGAACTTTCTCAAATGCTTAAATTTAAAATAATAATTTTAGAATATTTTGCTCTTTATCAAAAAAACAAAAAAATAAACGAACTTTTGGAATCAAAATATCAAAGCCAAATTATTCTAATTCAAGCATTAACAAACAGAGTTTTTCCGGGGTTAAATTTAGGTTTAGTATATTTAGATGATTATTACCTAAATTCATCGGATAATAAAGAGCTTTTTAATAATTATTCTTTGATTGAGTTTATGGCTAAAAGTAATTTTTCTGCTGGAGAAAATTTGCTTAATAATCTTTTAGCTTATTACATTGATAATGGCTATCTAGAAAAAAGAGTAAAGTTTTTAAAACAACGTTTAAATAATAGGAAGCTGCTTTTAAGGGAAGCCATTAAGGATCATTTTAGAGGAATTGAAACTGTAGATAATTCTTCACTTTTTTATTTCAAATTACTATTGAATCAAAATATTAATCAGCATGATTTTAAAGTTTTTTCAGAAAAAAATTCTCTCTTATTACC
>NZ_QBLR01000017.1:0-32534 GCF_003070835.1 Halanaerobium sp.
GCCGCTATGTACAACTTTTCCTCCTGCTGCTGCTTTTACACGAGTACCTGATGGTACAGCAATATCCAAACCATTATGAAATAATCTTGTCTTTTTAATGGGGTGAGTTCTCCAGCCAAAATTGGAAGTTATTCTACCACTAACCGGCCAGATCAGAGAATTTCTGCTTAATGAAAAAGGACCTCTTTCATAATCAGTTATTATCAGCTCATCACCAGCAAATATCCTATCTCCATTTAAATTATTATTCTGACGAATTGTATCTATATCAGTACCATACATTCTGGCAATGGTACTTAAAGCATCTCCTCGCTGTACTTTATGTACTATCTGCTCAGAAGAAGATTCATTTCTTTTAGCTTTTGCCTCACTTTTACTGCTGTCTGATTTTTCAAAATCTACAATTGGAAGCACCAGTTCCTGGCCTTCTTTAATAAAATCTGAATTTAAATTGTTGGCATCCATAATTTCTTCTACCGGTAGATTTCTGCGGGCTGCAATTGTGGAAAGTGTATCGCCCCTGCGGACTGTATAATAAATCTGTGCTCTTTTAGCTTCCGATTTTTCTTCAGTATTCTTAGCTTCAGTCTTTGCTTCGGCAGTTATAATCTTATCTCTTGGAATTTTCAAATCCTGTCCGGGTTTTAATTTAGAAGAACTCATGTTATTAAACTCCATAATTTCTTCTACAGTCACATCTCTTGACCCAGCAATTCCTGACAGAGTATCTCCATTATCCACTACATAAAGCTCATAAGATACTTTCTCAGAAATCATTTTTTTCAATAATTCAAGGGTTCTACCTCCAACAATACCATCAACCTGCAGATTATTACTTTCCTGAAAAGATTCGACCGCTACTTCGGTAGTTCGACCAAAAATGCCATCAGTCGAAACATTATAGCCAAGTGTCTCTAAATATTTCTGGACTTCAATTACATCTCTACCTCGATCATTTAATTTAACCTGAAAAGCGGAGGCAGTGATAGTTATTGACAAAAGAAAAACTAATAAAAATATTAGCGTTGTTAAATAGGTATTTTTTTCCATTTCTCCCCTCCTTTCTTTTTTACTCTACTATACATATTTCTAGATAAAACTCAGATTTCCTTTTTATATTTCCCTTTTTTGTTTAAATTTATAAAATTATTCTGTCTCAGGGCCTCATAGATAATAATGGAAACTGAGTTAGAAAGATTCAGAGATCTTAAATCATCTTTCATAGGAATCCTAATACATCTATCAAGATTATTTTCTAATAATTCTTCCGGTAGACCTGCTGTTTCTTTGCCAAATAGAAAATAATCATCATCCTGATATTCAAATTCAGCATATGATTTTGCTGCTTTAGTGGTTGCATAAAAAAAGCGCCCACCTTTATTTTCTTTAAAAAAATGCTCTAAATTATCATAATAACTGATATCTAATTTATCCCAGTAATCAAGTCCGGCTCTTTTTAGATATTTATCTGATGTTGAAAATCCGAGTGGTCTAACCAGATGCAGCTTAGAATCGGTTACTGCACAGGTGCGGGCAATATTTCCGGTATTTTGAGGAATTTCTGGTTCAACAAGTACAATATTCAAGTTTATCACCTTTGTTATATCTATTTTTCTGAATTGATTTTTACTTATCTTCTACAAAAGTTAAATTTCTATTAAACTTCTATTTTTAGACCATCATAAGCTGGACTTACATACTCAGGCAGATAATCATTTAATTTCTGATGGTCAAGTCTGTGAGAGATATGAGTTAAATAACCGTGTTTTAAATTTAAGCTTTCAATCAGCTCCACTGCCTGGTCAACCGACATGTGAGTTGGGTGTTCTTCAAAACGAAGTGCATCAACTGCTGCATATTCTATACCTTCCAGGAGTTTTAAAGAACTCTCAGAGATTTTACTGCAGTCAGTTAGATAGGCAAAATTATTAATCCGGTAAGCAAGTATCTTGTTGTCCCCATGATAGATTGGTACCGGTTGAACTGTTAAATCTTTAAAATGCATCTCTTCTTCAATCTTCTTTAAAATAACCTGGGGAACTCCTCCACCAGGATTTTCTTCGGAAAATATATAAGGAAAAACTTTTTTTATATGATTTAAAGTTTTATGATCACCATATACAGGCATTTCTTTACCCTGAAACCAGTTTAAAGCCCTGATATCATCAAACCCCATAATATGATCTGCATGAGCATGGGTCATCAAAACTGAATCAACATTTTTTATTTTATTAGCAATTAACTCCAGCCTCATCTCAGGCGGAGTATCAATTAACAAATTATATTCTTCACTTTTTATATGAATCGATGTGCGCATCCTTTTATTCTTTGGATTATTTGACTGACACACCTCACAATCACAGGCAATTACAGGTACCCCGTGGGAGGTTCCAGTTCCTAAAAATGTTATTTGCAAAAAAACAACCCCTCTCATTAAAAATTTTAACTTAAAAGAGGGGCATTTGTCAAACATTTAACTAATTTATTTGCTTTAATAATCCCTTATTTCTCAGGAAATTTGCCAGTTTTTTATAAATTAAAACTGTAATAATCGAGTTAATTACTGCTTTGGTTAAATTAAATGGTAAAATTCCGGGCAACATCATCTGTAGAACCTGTTCTCTGGGAATCCCATAAAAGATTGGATTAAAAATCAAATTGGCTCCTGCCATCACAACTGTCATTGCAATTGAACCAATTGCAAGTCCTTTAATTGCTCCGACTTTGTTATGGTGTTTTTGATAAAAATAACCTGCTGTACCCGCAAAGACACCTGTTGCTAGAAAATGCATAAAAGCCCCGAAAGGACCTCCCAGGCCTGTAAATACTGCCATTAAAATTGATAATATAAAGGTAGCCCCAAGTGCGGCAGCTGGCCCAAACATAAATGAAATGATTAAGATTGGAATATCTCCTGGTTCATAAATTAAAAATGGTAAAAACATCGGAAAACGAATCAGCAGCATTAATACCAGTGAAAAAGCTGATAAAACTGCAATTGTAGTAATTCTTTTTGTATCCATCTTTTCTCTCCTCATTGTTTATTTATTATCTCCAATTAAAACAAAAAATTAGCCCATTTTTACAGGGCTAATCAATTATCAAATCTTCTTTATTCCGGACTGTACCGTCGGTACTGGAATTTCACCAGTTCAGCTGAAGCTCGTGGACTATACCACCGGTTTGGAATTGCTTTTAAGCTCACCAGACCCTGAAGATAATATTTTTTTGTCAGTTTTATTATAAGCAATTTTTTCCCAAAAAGCAAATTTTTGATTAAACAGCTGCTTAATTAATTTTTTCAATTTCTACTCCGGGATAAAAATGCTTAATAATCTCCTGGTAATTCCAGCCTGCAGCTCCCATTCCTGCTGATGCTGACTGGTCAAGACCAAGATTATGACCCCAGCCGGAGCCGTAAACATAAAGTTCTTTTAAATAACCATTCTGATCATAGTGGCTGTCAAAATAAAAGCGGCTGCTTTTTAAACCCCCGAGTACTCTTCTGATCTGGGAGACACTGTAATCTTTACTTTCCTGATCACTGTAAATACTCAGTGAAGTAATTGTCCCACCCTGAGCTCGCTGATTGACCTCTATTTTTCTAATTTTATTTAGCTCGCTCCTGTATTCTATAACTTCTGCAGGAACTCTTAACTGCCAGCGATAATTACTGCTGCCGAAATCTTTAGAATAAGATTCTGGAGAAGATAAAAGCCACTGCTGCAGCTCAACTGGGGCCAGCGGAAACTCATAATCATCATTTTTCATCTGATTTGCCCCCCGCAGATAATACAAATCTGCAGACCAGATTTGATCACTGCGCTCTGTAAAACCACCACTGTTGCTGCTGAAAACAGCTTCAATAACTCTACCTTCATAGACTGCACTTTCTCCCTGAGTTGATAAAACTGCTTCTGTAGTGCGCTCATTTTCACTCATTATCCCATTATAGGCTGCACAGTGAACACTTGAACAGAGATCATAACCATCACTGCTGTGGCGTCCTAAATTGCTGAGCGTATAACTTCTAGCTGCTACAGCCTGGGCCTTTAAGGCTTCCTCTGGCCAGCTGGCATAAATTTCTGAAGGAACTACAGAAACCAAATAGGGTGTCAGTTCAACCTGATTAATTAGGGTAAACTCTTCTCCTTCACCTTTGATGATCATATTACCTCTGTACTGTCTGTTGCCGCTCCCCTGCCAGAAATATCCCTGACCATAATTAATATTATAGACATAAAAGGAAGAATTTTGCTGACTGCTGTAAATCTGATATTCAAGATCAGAGCTGCCGAGCCTTACTCTTTCCTCCTCAGTTCGAATAAATATTGATCCAGCTTCTATTTCGAGCAGATAATTTTTTCGCGGCTCAGCTCGATAGATAATTTTACCATCATAAACTACTGAAAAAGGATCTGAATACTGGAAAAGAAGATGTTCATTATTTTCCTGGAGTCCAATTCTCAGCAGCTGATTTTCTTCCTGATTTTTTAGTTCTTCAACTTCACGCCAGGAAGCCTCTAAAGTAAACGGATTAATTTCTTCTGGTTCTTCTTGATCTTCAGCATCAGGTTTTAGCTGAGGATATTTATCCTGATATTGATTAATTTTCTGATAGGCTAAGTCTCTAAACCAGCCATAAGAAAGGGTCCGCTGCCAGTAATTATAAGCTTCAATTTCTTCACCGGCAAGTTCAAGCATCTCAGCCATATTTTTAAAGAGATATGTCTGACCTCTATTTTCCTCATAGGCTGACTGATAATTATTAAATGCCTGCTTAAAATTATCCTTTTTCCGGTTTAGTTCTGCACTAAGTAGATAAACTTCCGACTGATTAACTTTTAAATTAGTGATTTTCATCAAATATTCTTCTGCTTTATCAAGGTTATCTAAATCTAAATTATTCTTAATCAAGTAATAATATTTCTGGTAACGCAGAGATTCCTGCTCCAGCTGCTCATCAACCTTATTTTCCAAAATATAATTTGAGGCAAGCTGATTGTTGAGCTCATAAAAATTAACTGCCAGATCCAAATAGTCCTGGTTCTGATTACTTAAAATCGTTAACTGCATCCGCGTCTTATTTTCTGCCTGCAGTTTATTCTGATCATTATAGATTACAGCCAGATTACGCCTGCTTTCTAAATTAAACGGAGAAAGTTCAATTATCTCCTGATAATAGTTTTCTGCCGTAGAATAATTCCCCTCATAATATGCTTCCTCTGCTAATTTAAATAATTCATTGATAGTTCTATCTCTGCTCTCCTGAGCCATGGTTACAGCTGCCTTTTCTTCCTCCTGATAAAAATGATCAACAACTGGAATTAAAATCCCCAGTAAAAGAGCAGAGATTATTATTAACCTAAAAACTTTTTTCATTAAATACAACTCCTAGTTTAAAGAAGATCACTTGCAATCTCGGCAAGTTCAGATCTTTCTCCTTCCTTTAGCATAATGTGACCGGCAATTTTTTGATCATGAAATTTATGAGCAAGATAATTTAATCCATTCTTATGAAAGTTCAAATATGGATTATCTATCTGATAAGGGTCACCGGTAAAGACTAATTTAGACCCTTCTCCAGCTCTGGTCACTATTGTTTTAACCTCATGTAAAGATAGATTTTGTGCTTCATCGATTATTATAAACTGATCTGGAACAGACCGCCCTCTAATATAGGTTAACGGTTCAACCTGAATTAAATCTTTATCAAGTAATTTCTGATAGGCATAATCTGCATTTTTATTTCGGTGAACAATAAAGTCCAGATTATCAAAAATAGGCTGCATCCAGGGGCCCATTTTTTCTTCAACATCACCCGGTAAAAAGCCCATTTCTTTACCCATTGGCTGGATTGGTCGAGCCACAAGCAGCTTGGAATAAGTCTGCTCATCTACCGCCTTTGCCAGACCTGCTGCTATTGCCAGTAAGGTTTTACCTGTACCAGCTTTACCTGACATAGTCACCAGTTTAATTTCATCATCAAGCAGCAGTTCAAGAGCAAGCTGCTGTTCCCTATTTCTGGCTCTAATTTTTGCCGGCTGACTCTTATTATAGCGGAGAGTAACCAGATTTTCGCCATCGAATCGGGCCAGAGCAGTATTTTTATTTCGATCATCAGCTGTCAGCTGTACAAATTCATTTGGATAAAGTGAGTCATCGAGCTGATCCAGTTCTGCTGGAGAAATTTTTTCTTCCTTAAAAAATTTATCGATTAACGAAGAACTGCAGCTAATTTCCTTAAACCCCGAATATATTTCTTCTTCCTTCAATCTGCTTGAATTATGCTCTTCTGCCTCCAGACCATAGGCATCACAGATTAAGCGCAGATTGATATCATCAGAGATCATTACTACCTTTTTATCTGAGTTTTCTTTCTGAAGGTGAATTGCAGTTGAGATGATTCGATTATCCATCTTACTGGAGCTCAATCCTTCGGGAAGTTCGAGTCCACCATTGATAACAATTTTAATAGTTCCACCTGAATCCAACTCTACCCCGTCGTGCAGATTACCCTTAGCTCTAATTTCTTCTAAAATTCTTGAACTTTCGCGGGCATTATAACCTAAATCTGAACTTTTTGTCTTCAAATTATCAATTTCTTCTAAAACAGCCAGTGGGATAATAACATCATTATCTTCAAAACTATAGATGGCGCGCGGGTCATTTAACAACACATTGGTGTCCAGAACAAATATTTTTTTCATCAAATCATCTCCTCTTTATTTTTTTAAATCAAAGATGAATCTTTTTTTATTTACTTGCTGTAATAAGTACAGAGATTAGAAGCAAAACAATTTTCACAGTCAGGATTTTGTGCTTTACAGAGCGCCCGACCGTGGTCAATTAACCAGTGATGAAAATCTATCCAGTATTTTTTGGGAATTAAATCTGTTAATTCCTTTTCTGTCTGCGAAACATTCTGACCGCTGCTCAAACCCAGACGTTCTGAAACTCTAAAAACATGAGTATCCACTGGAAATGCTGCTTTAAAAAAGGCATTTGCCAGCACAACATTAGCAGTTTTTCTACCCACCCCACTTAATTTTAAAAGTTCTTTGCGGGTCTCAGGAACTTCTCCTCCAAATTCATCCAGCAGGATCCTGCAGGTTTTTAAAATATATTTTGCTTTATTTCTAAAAAGACCAATACTATTAATTTTTTCTTCTAATTCCTGCTGGCTGAGCTTCAGCATAGCTTCCGGTGTATTGTATTCCTGAAAAAGATCTTCTGTTACCTTATTTACCTGTATATCTGTCGTCTGAGCAGATAAAATAGTAGCAATTAAAAGTTCAAAAGGGGTACTAAAATTTAAAGCTGTACCTGGTTCAGGATAGTGTTCTGAAAATAAATCTACTAATTTTTCTACTTTTTCTTCTTTGCTAATTTTATCAGTCAATTAATTTCCTCCTAAAATCTTACTCTCTTAATCTTATTTTACTTGATATTAACAGAAAAATAAAGTTATCTTATTAAATATTCCTGATTGTTCCTATTATCTAGACATAAAAGCTAAAAAATGATAGTATAATTAAAAGATAAAATATAATTATTATATGAGGTGTTATAAAAATGAAATATAATTTTGGCATAGATATTGATGGTGTTTTGACAGATGAAGGGCCAGATCACAACAGTATCTGGCAGCAGAAAATGAATGATTTTTTTGATCGTGAAATAACTCTAAAAGAATATACCTATGACCTGAGAAAAGCTTTTGCACTCAGTGATCAGGAATTGAATGAATTTATTCAGGAAAATATTGAAGAAATCTACAGTAATGTAAAAGCAGTTGAAAAAGCAAGAAAAATACTTAAAGAACTTTATGACCAGGGACACCGCTTAATTTTAATTACCGCCAGAAGTGAAGAACATCGTCCAATAACTGAAAACTGGCTGCAGGAAAACAATATACCCTATCATGAACTGCACCATGAAGACCAGAAAGCTCCACTGGCTGCAGAGAAAAATATATCTTTATTTATTGATGATAAAAAAGAAAATGCAGTTGAAATAGCAGCCAGAAATATCCCGGTGATTTTAGTAAGTAAATATCATAATCATGATTTTGAAGGTAATGATCAAATAACAAAGGTTAAGGACTGGGATGAAATCAAAACAAATATAGAGCTATTCTTCTCTAAAAACACTCATTCCAGTAAACTCTCTTAAAATTGAAGTAACAGGAACCTCATTATCAGGTATAGCTTTAAAATTGCTTAAGATTTCGAGCAGCCGCTGTGCCTGATAATAGTTTTTATTTGTTTTATCAATCTGTTTTAATAAAGGCTCAACATAATTTTTGAGGACTGAAAGCTCATAAATCAAAGCTGAATTAAACATTACATCTGCATTTTCCTGGTAGGGGAAAATGTTTTTTTCTTCTCCCTTACGGACACCCTTCCATAAATTTAAGGTCTCAGATGCCGCCAGATTTCGGTACTGATTATCTCTTACAATTCTTCTGATTAATCTTGTATCAGTTGTTGGAATCCTGTTATGGCAGTCAATATTTAACTGGGTGAGAGCACTAATATAAATTTTAAATTTTAAATCCTGCGGGATAACTTCGGTCAATTTATCATTCAAGCCGTGAATTCCTTCAATTAAAATTGGCTGGTCATCTTCCAGTTTTAGATATTTTCCGCTTTTTTCTCGGACACCTTTTTCAAAATTAAATTTTGGAAGTTCAACTTTCTCTCCCTGAATTAATTTTAATAAATGATCATTAAAAAGTTCTAAATTAATGGCATTTAATGACTCGAAATCCGGGTTCCCATTTTTGTCAACTGGAGTATTTTCGCGATCAACAAAATAATCATCTACTGAAATCTGAACCGGCCTTAAACCATTAATTTTAAGCTGAGTTGAGAGGCGGTGAGTAAAAGTAGTTTTACCTGATGAAGTAGGGCCGGCAATTAAAATTATTTTATTTCTGGGCATCCCACTTTTTATTCTATCTGCAATCTCTGCTATTTTTTTCTCATGCAGGGCTTCTGCTATCCTAATCAGCTCATTATATTCTTTGTTTTCAATCAGCTGATTTAATTCTACCACATCATTAACGCCAAGAATTTTGCCCAGCCGCTCATATTCTAAAAATATATTAGCCAGTTTAGGCTGCTCAATAAATTTAGGAACTTTTTTGCTGCTGAAAAATTTGGGGAATAATAAGACAAAACCTGGGATTCTCAAGTGGAGATCGAACTCTCCTAAATAAGAAGTAGAAGGCACCATATTATAGTAAAAATAATCATAGTAACCGTCAAGCTCATAAAGAGTATAATAATCCTTGTCCTGTTCTTTGATTAGTTCACTTCTAAAAGAACAGTTTTCATTTTTTATAATCTCCAGAACCTCTTTTTTATTTAAGCGGTGTTTTTTTATCTTATAGTCAGCTGCAATGATTTCCTGCATCCTCTTTTTTACTTTATTTAAATCATTTTTGCTTAAACTGCTTTTATTTTCAAGTTCACAGTAGATACCGTTGCTAATTGAAATCTCAATCTTTAAAACAGCTTCCGGAAAAATTTCGTATATTGCTCTGGCGAGGACCAGATAAAGACTTCTCCTGTAGATTCTATTTCCCAGTTCTGAATTTATTTTAACTGTTTTGATTTCTGCATCTTGATCAAGTTCTTCATTTAAATCATAAACTTCATTATCTATAATAACAGCCATTACATCCTTTGGCTCTTTAATTTTACTCTCTTCGATTATTGCTTCGATGCTCTTTTTTTCAATAACTTTTAATTTTTCTCCATCTAAATTAATATTCATTCTCTTCTCCTTTCTGCTCCAATAAACTAAAGATCAGCTTTTGATATTTGCTGTTATTTTCAGCTGCAGCTGTCTTTTTTACAAGCTCTTTTGCCCGCTGATAATTTATTTTAAGCAGTGCCAGCACAGCATAATAACGGATTATAGGCGAATTATCCTGGAGCTTTTTTTGAACTGCCTCAAAATATTTCTCATCTTCTAAATTAGAAACAGCAATAAGTGCATTTCTCAGTAAGATTCTGCTGCCCCTCCACATAATTGCAGTATTTTTAAGTTCAGATGGAGGATTATTTCTTTCAATTTCTAAAAAATAATTTAATTTTTTATCAAAAAAACTCAATTCCGGCTGAGTTATTTGCTCTTTATTAACATTATATGGGCACTTGGTCTGGCAGGCATCACAGCCCCAGATATGGGTGCCGATTTTATTTACTTCACTTTTAGATAAAATTCCTTTTTTTTGAGTTAAATAAGAAATACAGACTTCCCCATCAAGTAAGTACTCATCTTTAAGAGCTCCCCCCTCACAATTTTGAAGGCAGATCTGACACTGGCCACAGTCAAGCTCAAGCGGCTCATCTTTTTCTATCTCCAGATCTGTAAAAAGTTCACCCAAAAATAAATATGAACCCAGCTCTGGATTAATCAGCATTGAATTTTTACCGATAAAGCCAATTCCTGCTCTTTTTGCCAGCGCTCTTTCTAAAAAAGGGGCTGTATCAACAAATATTTTATAATTAAAATCTCTATTTAATTTCTGCTGCAGTTCTAATGCCAGTTTTTTAAGCTTCTGCTGCAGGTAATCATGATAATCTTCAACAGTCACATAATTGGATAAAAAAGGACTGGCTCCACCATTATTATAACTGATTGCTGTTACAATAATCGAATTTAAATTTTCAAATTGCAGAGCTGGTTTTGTCAGCTGATCAAGATCCCGGTTTGTAAAAGGCTGGGGCCAGTACTCAGTCTCTGCTCTTTTTTCTAAAATCAATCTTTCCTCAGTGAGCTCACTGCCGTCTGTAATACCACAGAGATCAATTTTTAATTCAGCTGCAGTTTTTTTGACTAACTTATTGATCTGCATTTTGTTCTAATTCCCTTTCTTTTTTTAAAAGATATATGCTATAGATAATTCCAGCTGCCGCTGAAATCAAAGACCAGAAAAAATACATACTTTCACCGCCGGCAAGCTGATATATTTTACCGCCGATCAGACTGCCTGATATAGCACTAACTCCCATAAATACTCCGGCATAGATATTCTGTCCGGTAGCTCTAAATTTTTCCCCACTAATCTGGTCCACATAATCTACTCCAACCGCAAAAAAGAGGCCAAAAGTTATGCTGTGCAGAAGCTGAGATAATAAAATTATCGGATTAGATGGAAAAAGTGAGAGCAGCAGCCAGCGTATCATAAACCCAATGCTGATCACTGCAATAATTTTACTGAATTTATTGTTTTTGATTATCCTGTCGGAAAAAAAGAAAGCTAATATCTCACTGGCCGAAGAAATTGTGAGAGCAATACCAACCAGAAACTCCCCACCTCCATGATCAATAATATAGAGCGGAAAATAGCTGTAGTTAGCATTCATCGCAGTCTGAAGAATAAATACAAAAAATAAAAAGTAAAGCAATCTTTTTTTTCTAAATATTTTCTTGAAATCACCAGGGTTTAAGACTTCAATTTCTCTTTTGCTTTTTGGTAAAAATTTAAGCAGAAATATTGATAAAATTAAAACCACTGCATAAACATAAAATAAATTAGCAGATGAGGTGCTTTCCAAAAAATACCCTAAAAAAGAAACTGAAAGCATATAACCTGCTGACCCCCACAGTCTAAACTTACCATAGTGATTAGAATTATCTCCAAGATAATCTAAAAGTAGACTGTCAGATAAGGGGACAATCGGGTTCTGAAATAAAGTGTAAAAAAACATTAAAAGCATCAGAAATTTAAATGATCCTGTCTGAGGGAATAACAGCACTGTAGTCAGTGTACCAAGCAGAGTTATAAATAAAACTTTTTTGTTCTCATGAAAATAATCGGTTAAAAATCCCCAGAAAGGCATCAATAAAAGAGCAAAAAATCTGGGGATGGCATTAACCAATCCTATTTGGAAAGAATCAAGACCCGCATCCTGGAAGTAGATATTAAAATATCCAAAGGCGGCCATTGTAATATAAAATATAAAGTTATACAGCTTAAAAGCCAAACAAATCAGTCCTCATTTAAAATAATCGATTCAACCATAAAGTCCTTATTAAATACTTTATCTGAATATGCAAGCAGTTCTTCTAGAGTTATATTTTCAATTATTTCTGCCAGCTCAAAAATATCAATTCCCAGTCGGCGGTAATTAACAAATTCTGCAGCCAGATGGTTAAAGTTATTAAACAACCTGATAAAGCTGCCCTGATATTTTCTTTTTATCCGCTGAAAATTATCCCTAATTTCATCATGGTCAATATCAACTAACTTTTCTTTGATTCTTCTGCGCATCTGATCCGGTTTGTTACTCTCCCCATGCAGATGAACATAGGCATAATCAGGCTTTTTATGATAGGTACAGGAAAAGCTGTTGTCAATAATTCCCTCGTCATATAGCTGGTTATAATTTTTACTGCTGCGGCCAAAAACTATATCTAATAGCAGATTGACAATATATTCCTTTTTGATTATCTGAGCCGGTTCTTCACTTTTCACCGGGTCTTTAAAGGCAATCTGAACCATCGGCCGAGAAATATTCATTTTTTCTTCAACCAGTTTCTTGGCAACTTTTTCTGGTTCCTCCTGAATAATTCTAACTGGATTTTTAAAATGGGGAAAATGCTTTTTTGACTGATTTTCTCTAATCAAATTTATAATCCGTTTTGGATCAAGGTCCCCAATTAAGATTAAATCCATATTTGAAGGCAGATAAAAGTTATAATAACAGATATATAAATCCTCAGGAGTAATCGACATCACACTTTCTTCAGTCCCGGCTATATCGTTTTTGACTGGATGGTTGGAATATAAAGCAGAAAGCAAATTAAAATAGGATCTCCAGTAAGGGTTATCCTGATACATTTTAATTTCCTGAACGATAATTCCCTTCTCTTTTTTTACATTTTCATCACTGAAATATGGTTCCTGAACAAATTCAATTAAGTTAATTAGAGAATCTTCAAAATTACTGCTGCTGGAGAAAAGATAATTTGTGCTGTCAAAATTAGTATAAGCATTTGCAGATGCACCGAGATCAGCAAATTTATCAAAGATGCTCTCTTCTTTATCCTCAAAAAGCTGATGTTCTAGAAAATGGGCAATCCCCAGAGGCATATTTCTTCTGCGGCCATTTTTAACATCAATAAAATCTATATCATTTGAGCCAAAATCCACTGAAAGCATTGCATACTGTTTTACATAATCCTTCTTGGGAAAAATATAAATATTTAAGCCGTTATCCAGTTTTTCTTTAATTAATGTTTCATCCATATTTTTATTGTATATGCTCTCCAAAATAATCAATCCTCACTTTTTAGTAAATATATTGTATCCATCTTTAATTTTTCAGCAACAGCTATTATATCTTCCCTGTTTACTGCTTCAACTCCCTTAATTGTCTGGTTAATTGATTCTTCCTTATTATTGACCAGACTTAAAAGAAAATGAGCAGAAAGAGCTTTATTGCTGTCTAAATCCTGTTTTAAATGGTTGATAATACTTTTTTTAGAACGCATAAATTCTTCTTCACTGAAATCACCTGCTGCTACTGCTGCAATTTCTTTTTTTACAAGTTCAATTACTTTTTCTTTATTTTCAGCGTTAATTCCACTGTTAATCAAAAGTAGACCCTTAGTTGTCTCAATAGAAGAACTAACATAATAAGCCAGACTTCTTTTCTCTCTAATCTCCTGAAACAGTCTGGAGTGAGTTGAGCCTCCAATTAAACTGTTAAATACGAGCAGCGAATAATAATCAGGCATTTTACGGGTAATGCCGGTTCTAAAACCAATCGATAATCTTGCCTGATTTACTTTTAACTCCTGCTCATAAAAATCTATTTTTTTATCACGGTAGACGACTTCAGTCTGCTCATCAAAAATATCGTCTCCCGCCTGCAGCTCAGTATTCTCAAAAAGATCATTGACAAAGCTGCTCTTAAAATTACCTACTAAAAAGAGTGACCTTTTAGCCTGGCTGAGTATTTTCTGGTAATGATCGAAAAGCTCCTGGTTGCTAATTTGATCAAGTACTGAAACTGATCCCATTTTATAGATACCATATTTTTCATTTTTACACATTCGGGAAAGGCAATTTTCGACCGTAAAACTGTATTTATCATTAATTAAGGATAAAATATCCTGTTTTAGAATCTCTTTTTCCTGCTTAAAATATTTTTCATTAAATTTACCTGCTTCAGTTAACGGATTAAAGATTATATCATTTAATAAGTTAAAGGCATCTACAGTTAAATTGCTTTTATGAGTTAAAAACTTTTCGTTGACCATCTCCAGCGAAAATCTTAAAATTTGATTTTCCCCTCTTTTAAGGATGTTAAAACTCATATTTGAGCCATATAAATTTTCTAACTGGGTCTTAATTAGTTGATTGTCCTTATAATTTTTTGATCCCCTTTCCAGTACTGAAGGGATCAGGGCATTCATAGCTGCCTCTTTTTCGTTCTTAAGAGGCAGCATGAAATATATCTGGATCAGGTTTGTTTTGAATTTATCTGTTGCCAGATGGTGTAAATTAAATCTATTCTGATAGCTTTTAAATTCTAAGTCATTCATAAATAATTACTCTCCTGTTCTGGATAATTGGTTTAAAATTTCTCCTAATTCTTCTATTAGTTCTCCGTATTCTGCAAAATTACCATCCTGTAAAGCCTGCTGTGCCTGCTGATATAAATCATTGGCTTCAGTGATTAATTCTGCACTGCTGGTCGGCATTAAGTCAGTTTCATCTGTATCCTGCTGACTCTGATCAGGCCGTGCATCTGAACCCTCATCTTCGACTCCAGCTGTTTCTTCTACATCTAAACCTGTTTCTTCCTGCAGTTCTTCTACATCTTCTTCCGGTACAGCGAGACCTTCTCCTTCTTCAAGCATTGCCCTCAGAGCATCTTCTAAGTTTTCGCGCATTATTATCTGGTTTTTATAAGAAACAATTACTCTTCTTAATTCGGGAATACCGCCGCCTTCAGCCTGGAGGAATATTGGCTCCACATATAAGACACTGTTATTAAAAGGTATCACGAGCAGATTTCCACGAATAACATCTGAACCACGCTGACTCCAGAGAGTTAAGAGCTGTGATATTTCAGATTCCTGATCAATTCTGGATTCTATCTGGTTAGGACCATAAACAAGCTGATCTTTAGGGAATCTGTAGGTAAATAGCTCTCCATAATGTTCACCATCATTTCTAGCTGCCATCCAGGCCACCATATTATCTCGATTGGATGGAGTAAAGGGAGTCATCAAAATAAATTCTGCCTTGTCTTCACCCGGTAATTGATTCATTATATAATAAGGTTCTACATTTATGGTTGTACCCTGGTAATTTTCCTGAGGAATTTCCCAGACATCTTCCCGATTATAATAAACTACTGGATCTTCCATATGATAATTTCTATAAATCTGAGTCTGGATCTTAAATAAATCCTGTGGATAACGAAGATGTTCTTTGATAGAATCAGGCATTTCATCTCCTGACTTGAATAAGTCATCAAAAATCTTCGCGTAGGTTTGGGCAATTGGATCTTCTTGATCAACTATATAATAATCTAAAGTACCATTGTAGGCATCTACAACTACTTTGATCGAATTGCGGACATAATTTTCTCTGCTGTTATAAGGTTGAGAATAAGGATAAAGCCCGGTAGTTGTATAGGCATCATAGATCCAGAAAAGTCTGCCATCTGCATTTACAATATAGGGATCACTATCATACTGCAAAAATGGTGCTGCTTTCCGAACTCGCTGGTGGATATTGCGCTCATACATTATCTGACTCTGGTCATTAATATCATCTGATAATAAGATTTTCATTGTATTAAAACGCAGAGCAAAAATAGATTTTCTAAGAATATTAGAGATTTCTACACCACCGGTACCTTCATACTCAGTAAAAACATTTTCTGAGCCCATTGGGTAGTGAAACTCTGTTTCATCTGTATTTACAATTACATAGTTATCTGTTTTTTCTCCGTAATAAATTGAAGGGTTATCTAAATTAATATTTTCGTTATTTACTTTAGGTGGAATATCCTGAATCAAAAATTCAGGCTGTCCATTAGCTCTTACCTGACCACCCGGACTCATTGTAACTCCAAGACCGTGAGTATACTTTAGTGTCTTATTAACCCAGGTTTGTGCCTGTGTTGCCAGTGCATTTTGATCCAGCTCTCTAGCACCCAGCATCACCTGAGTATAATCATCTCCCAGCTGATAGCGGTCAATATCAATATCTTGAAAGGTATAATACTGTCTTAAAGCCTGCAGCTGGTTATAAGTATCCTGTAAGGGCCTGTAATCCCAGAGTCTGATATTATCTACTACAGTCTCATACTCCATCAGCTCATCATAACTTAAATCATCATCTGACAGCTCAAAATCATCTGTTTCAACATCATCGAGTCCATAAGCCTTTAAAGTCATCTGGATATTATTTTCTATAAATTCTTCTTCTCTACTAATTTCATTTGGCTCAACACTGTACTGCTGAACAAAAGCTGGGTAAACACCTGTAAAAATAATTGAAAGAAGAACCCAGGCTCCAATTCCCCAGACCAGCGGCTTATAATTATTTTTAAATAAACTGTAAAGTACTGCCAGAGCAACAAAGATTACTGTTACAAATAAAACTCTATATCCCAACAAATTAGCATTTACATCAGTGTAGCCGGCACCGAAAACAACTCCGTCTGCAGAAAATAAAATATTGTACATCTGAAGTCTGTAATCCCAGGCTTTAAAAAGCAAAAAGACAAATACCAAAATTGACATGTGTTTTTTTGCTCTACTGCTTAATTTACCTGAAATTTCACTAAAAGAGTGAATACCAGTAAAGATAATATAAATTGCTCCAACTAAAATTAAAGAAATTACTATAACTACCATTCCCATTTCTCGTAAAAAGGAGTAGAAAGGCAGCGAAAAAACATAGAAGGAAATATCATTATTAAATATTGGATCAACAGTGTTAAATTCAGTTTTATTTAAAAACTTTAAGACCATTTTCCAGCTTTCACTAGAAATTGAAGAAAATAAAAAACCAAAAACAATACTGGCTAAAAGATAAATTAAATTCAACCTTTTTTTATTTAACCATTCAAAAATTTGATTTCTTTCTTCGCCAAATAAATTTTCAACTTTTGAATCTGTTTGAACATTAATAAATTTGTTGATCGGTTTTTTGGTAAAATGAAGATTGAGATAAATGACAGCTGCAAAGACCACCCCGATCAGCAGCCTTAAAATGAAATTGGAAAGAAACATAATTGTAAATGTTTTTTCAAAGTTTAATTCCTTAAACCAGAGCCAGTCTGTATAGATATTCGCCCCGGTTGAAATGAAAATAATTAACAAAATAGCAGCGATTGCAAAAATGGAGAGAAAAAATTTAATTGTTTTACTCATAATTTTCTCCTTTCAGATTTTAAGCTAATAATTTTATTTACTTTAATTTATCAGCAATTTTTAATGCTCGTTTTTCTGCTTCATAATAAATTTTTTCCTGATCAAGCGTTTTTAAGATCTTATTTTCCATTAAAACTTTCCCTGCAGCTATAACAGTGTCTACACCTGTACTGTCAGCTGCATAAAATAAATTGGATAGGTTATTGTGGTGGGGATAGAAAAAGGATTTATCTTTGATGTCTATTAACTGTAGATCAGCCTGATAGCCTTCCTCAATCAAACCCACTTCAGTTAGAGCAAGGGCTTCTGCCCCATTTATAGTTAAAAGCTCTAAAATTTCAGCAGCGGCTACTGCTGTTGGATCACTGTACTTAATCTTCTGCAGATAAGAAGCCATCTTTGCTTCTTTGAGCATATCCAGTGAGTTATTGCTGGAAACTCCATCAGTACCCAGGCTGACATTGATTTCATTAGCTAAATATTTTTTAACTGGTGCAATTCCATTTGCCAGTTTGGCATTACTCATAGGATTGTGGGCAATCTGAACCTTTTTATTTCTTAAAATCTCCAGATCTCCCGGCTTCAGGTGGACACAGTGTGCAGCCAGAACATGATTATCAAAAAAATCAAAATCAGCTAAATATTTAATTGGTGAGCTCTGATAATTATCTAAAAAATCATTAACTTCCTTTCTGCTTTCAGAAAGATGAATATGAATCGGCAGCTTATTTTCCCGGGCCAGCTCTTTTATTTGCTTTAAATAATCTCGCCCACAGGTATAGGGAGCATGTGGAGCCAGCATAGTTGTAATTCTGCCGTCAGCTTTACCATTATAATTAAGAGCAAAATCCAAAGCTTTATCTAAACCCTTCTGACCATCATTGGCTTCAATCAGCCCTTCTGCTAGAACAGCCCTGATTCCGCTTTTTTTAACTATTTCTGCTGCTCTATCCATCGCAAAATACATATCAGAAAAGGTAGTAGTCCCGGATTTTATCATTTCAATTACAGCCAGCGCTGTTCCCCAGTAAATATCTTCCGCATCAATCTCTGCCTCAAAAGGCCAGATTTTATTCTGCAGCCACTGATCCAGCGGCATGTCATCTGCATAGCCCCGCATTAAAGTCATAGCAGCATGAGTGTGGGTATTAACATAACCGGGTAATACTATTTTACCGGCAGCATCAATTAAATAATCATATTCTTTTACCTGATCTATTAGAGACATTTTCTCAATTTTTTTGATAATCTGATCTTCAATCAAAATAAATTGATCCTTTTTGGGATCCGAAAAAGGACTATAAATTTCTGCAATATTTTTAATTAAAATTTTCAAAGTTTAGATCATCTCCAGCAAAATTTATTTAAATACTTTTTTATAAGCTCTATAAGAATAATCCAGAGCAGAATAAATATTAATTGGGATTACAATATAAAATAAGCTGTTGCCAAAAAAATTAACATCTAATAGTTTTAAAGCAATAGCCAGATACAATAGGGATATAGATAATTTGCCAATAAAGCTGGGGTTAATAAAATTAAGACCATATATATAAGTTATTATTCCAGATAATAAAATAAATAATTCTCTTATTAAAATTATAAATGAAATAAAACGGGGGATAATATTTAAATAAATTAAGACCAGTAAAATACTTATTATTGTTAATTTATCTGCCAGTGGATCAAGTAATTTTCCTATTTTTGATTCCAGATTATATTTTCTGGCAATATAACCATCCAGAAAGTCAGTAAGAGCAGAAAAAGCAAAGAATCCAGCTGCTGCTATAATATTTCCCTGGACAAAATAGTATAAATAAACCGGTATTAAAAAAATTCTAAAAAAAGTTATATAATTGGGGATTGTAAACAAAATTATCACTCCAGGGAATTAATTATTCTCATATTCTTCTTTACCAATAATTTTACCAGCTTCTATTTCCTGATTAATAATATTATATCGTTTATCAAACTCCAGGTGAAGATTAATTTTATTATAACATTTATCACAGACTACTACTTTAGAAATTTCATAGGCAGCATCCCGATTATCTTCATAAACTTTCTGGATATCATAACTTTTTCTAAATAAAAGTTTCATCTGATTCCCACATTTATCATCTTCAACATAAATCTCAATCAAATTGGACTGATTTCCACCAGCAAAAATAGACTTTATTTTATCAAAAATTCCCATCTTCTCTCCTCCTATTAATGAAAATAATCAAAGATAAGTAATTAAAGAGATATACCTAAAAATAGATATATCTCTAATTTTAATTATTCTTCTCCATCAGCTTCAGCAGCAGATTTAGTTCTTGCTCCAAGTTTGTCATCCATCATAAATAATCCCTGGGTTGAATCTCCAACCAGTTTTAATTTATCGACAATTTCGCCCACTGAATCCTCTTCTTCTACCTGCTCATCTACAAACCACTGCAGGAAGGAATGGGTTGCATAATCATTTTCCTCATCTGCAAGAGCTACTAAATCATTAATCATTGCGGTTACTTTTTCTTCATGAGCAAGTGAATCCTCAAAAACTTCCAGATTAGAATCCCAATCACTTTTTGGTTTATCTATACCCTCAAGAATAACTCTGCCGCCTCTTTCATTAACAAAATCATAAATCTTGCGGGCATGTGCCATTTCTTCTTCAGCCTGCAGGTCCATCCAGCGTGAAAAACCCGCTAAACTTTTATCTTCAAAATAGGCAGCCATAGACTGATATAAATAAGCGGAATAAAGTTCTGCATTAATCTGTTCATTTAAAGCTTTTTCTACATTTTCTTTTAACATAATATTACCTCCAAATTTATAATTTAAAAATCTTCTTCATTATTAATTATTCAACAATAGTTACTAATATCCTGCTTTTTACAGCTTAATTATCTGATTTTAGATTATTAATTTTTTCTAAATATTTATCCATCTTAAATTTTCTTTCCAGTCCCCTGGAATTCATATATCTTACTTTTCCAAAAATATCTCTTTCCGTCCAGGCGCGATCATGTTTAGAAAATACCCAGGCTACTCCGGCATAACTGTTTGGATCCCTTCCGTCGAGTGAATATTTATTATTCAGCTTTAAAGCCCCTTGATAGGCCTCTTCTGGATCAGCGGTCCACTCCAGAATTTTTTTGCCCCAGTACATCCGCATATAATTATGCATCTTTCCGGTAATTACCATTTCCTTTTGAGCAGCATTCCAGTATTGATCATGGGTTTCTGCCCTTTCAAGTTCCTGATAATCGTAAATATATTCTCTCTGATCATCCTGATGTTCCATCAGCGACTGATAAGCCCAGTCACTTAAAATATCCTTTAAACCGCCGTCATAGTTTTTATTATAGTAGACAAAGTTAAATGAAAGCTCCCTGCGGACAATTAACTCTTCTAAAAAGGGCTCAGCATCATCTTTAGAATTGATTGCTGCCAGCCCTACCTCCTGAGCTGATATCTGGCCAAAATGCAGATAGGGGCTTAAATCAGATTGATAGTTAAGGTGGGGAATATTTCTTTTTTCCTCATAATCATTTAATTTATGCTGAATAAAATCATCCAGTTTTTTTCTAGCTTCCCGGTAACCACCTTTAAAGTAGTCACTATAAGATTTTTTTTGCTCAAAGTTCATTTTTCCCAAATAACTATCCAGATCAGTAACTAATTCTAACTCATTATTTTTTATTTTTATCTCAGTTTTATTCTGCAGTTTTTCCCGCTGATATTCTACTAAATAATCAGCTCGAATTTTATTAATCTTTTTTCGGATTGTATAGGCTGCATACTCTTCTTTTTCACTCACTTCTGCTACCGGGCAGACTAAATTGCTTTCCACCAGATAAAAAGGTACAGAGATCCTCTCAGCAGCCTTTTCTTTCCACTGACGCAGATGTTTAAGGTAAACTTTTTCGCTGACAACTAAAGATGCGGCTTCAACAATTTTTTCTATATCATCAATTTGATGATAATCAAAGAGATAAAAGTTAATATCTTTATTAGCTAAGTTGGCTTTTATTTCTTTTAAGCCCTCAATCATAAATTTAAAATGTCCAAATTCTGCTTCTGGAAAATCTGAATTTAATAAGAAAAATATTAAAAGAGGCTGATTTAATTGATTTGCTCTTTCAACTGCATACCCCAGAGCCTGATTATATTCCAGGCGCTGAGATGACTGCATCCAGTAAGCAACAAATTCTTTTTTCTTTAATTCAGCCTCATTAATTTTTTCTATTCTATTTTCTTTAACTAACACAGTTTTGTACCCTGATCAAAGTGAACATCCAGCTGTGGGTATGGTATGCCAATCCCTGCTTCATCAAAGGCATCTTTAACATCTTCATGCATGTCAAAATAAACATCCCAGTAATCAGGACCCTTAACCCAGACTTTACAGGCTATATTAACTGAACTGCCTGCATGTTCGGTAACTCGAATTAATGGCTCCGGATCATCCAGAATAAGTTCATGTTTATCAGCAAGCTCTTTTAAAAGAGTAATTGCCTCATGAAAATCATCATCATATCCTATACCAAAGGTTAAATCAACTCTTCTTTTATCCATTGCAGAAAAATTTGTTACACTGCTATTGGAAATATTGCTGTTTGGAATCATAATCTTTTTATTATCAAAGGTAGTCATGATAGTATATAAAATCTGTATTTCCTGTACTTTCCCTTTGTGACCAGCTACCTCAATTGTATCACCGGCAGTAAATGGTCTAAAAATTAATAGTAAAACACCGCCTGCAAAATTAGATAAACTACCCTGTAACGCAAGACCAACTGCAAAAGAAGCTGCACCAAGTACCGCTACAAAAGAAGTTACTTCAATCCCAATTGTAGAAGCTATAGAAATAAGTAAGAGAATCATTAAAACAGTTTTTGTTATAGACATAAAAAAACTGGTTAATGTTCTATCAAATCTGCCCTGAACATTTTTTTCCAGAACTTTAATAATAAATTTAATTACCCATAAACCAACTAATAAAAATACAATGGCTAATAACAATTTCATTCCGTAATTTGCAACTATCGATTGTAAACCACCTGTAATTTGATCCATATCATTTCCCCCTTCAATCTTGTTATAATAAAATAAAATTTATCTAGCTTACTATATTAATTTCTAGTTAAATACTTACATTCCTGCAAAAGATTAAAATTATTTAGTTATGATATGAAATAAAAAAGTCCTTATTCATAATTTCTTAAAAATCAGGAATAAGGACTTTTAGGATAGAAAAAAAGAAGAACCGGAAATTTCCGGTCCCTCAATAAGTAATATTATTTCTTAAACATCAACTGTTTCTTTAAAAGACTTACCACTTCTAAATACAGGCACTTTACGTGCTGGAATCTGAATCTCTTCCCCAGTTTGAGGGTTACGTCCTTTTCTGGCACTTCTATCTTTTACTTCAAAAGTACCAAAACCGATTAATTGAACATTATCACGCTTATCTTCTGCTTTCTTAGCTTCAGATTTTAAGTGGTTCATGATAGTATCAATTGTTTCGTTAACAACTTCCCCTGTATCTTTTTTAGTGACACCTGTTTTTTCTGCAACGGCATCAATAAGTTCATTCTTAGTCATGGAAATTCACCCCCTTTTAAAACTAAAACTTTTTGCTGTCATTATTTATTATTCTCGCTATAACAGCGATTTCCTGCTTAATTAAAGAAAAAATTTATAATTTTTCTAGATTTTCCATAAAGAATTATCTACAGCTGATTCCATTTCGTGTTTTTTGCTCCTCAACATCAGCTCTTCAACTGCCTGGTAAGGATCTTTGCTTTCAAATAAAACCTGATAAACCTCTTCAGTAATAGGCATTTCTAAATCTATATCTTCTGAGTTTAACCACCTATAAATTGCTCTGGCAGTTTTAACTCCCTCCACAACCTGATTAATCTTTTCCTTTGCTTCTAAAAGAGTTTTCCCCTTACCAATTTCAATTCCAAAACGGCGGTTGCGGCTGTGCATACTGGTGCAGGTAACTACAAGATCGCCCATACCCGACAGGCCAACCAGCGTTAAGTCACTGGCACCATGATAGTCAACAAAACGGCTCATTTCATTTAAACCCCTGGTAATTAAAGCAGCACGAGTATTATCACCAAAATCAAGACCGTCACAGATCCCACTGGCCACAGCAATTACATTCTTTAAGACTCCACCCAGTTCTACCCCTTTAATATCAGGGTTAGTGTAGACTCTAAAATTTTTAGACATAAATAAATCCTGAACTCTTTCAGCTGCATCTTTACTATGGGCTGCCGAAACTATCGCTGTTGGCAGTTTTTCCATAACTTCTTCTGCATGGGTTGGTCCAGAAAGAACAACTACATTCTCAAAACCAGCTTCTTTTATCATTTGCGAGTTAGTTTTAAAAGTTATTTCGTCAATTCCCTTGGCAGTAGAAACCACTATTGTCTCAGGACTGATAAGATTTTTTAGTTCTGCTAATATATCAGTTAAAGCCTGTGTTGGTACTGAAATCACTACTAGATCTGTACTCTCCAGACTCGCTTTTAGATTACTGAAAGCTCTCAATTTACTATTCAGCTTATATTCAGGAAAATATTTAAAATTTTTCTGTTCCTGATTAATTGAATCAACAACTTTCTGATCTCTGGCGTAAATGCTTACTTCTTCACCATTTTCAGCCAGCAGATTAGCCAGAGCAGTACCCCAGCTCCCGGCACCAATTACTGTAATTTTTGAACTCATTACTCTTTACCACTCTTCCCCAGTTTTTCTGGGTCCATTCTATTTTCTTCACCTTTTAAAAGCCGCTTTATATTTTCACGGTGAGTATACATTACAAAAAGTGATAATAAGGCTGCAAAAAATACGTGCTTCCCCTCAAAAGAGCTAAAATAAAGTGTCAAAGGGAGTGACATCGAACCAATAATTGAGCCCAGAGATACATAGCGGGTTGTAAATACCAGCAGAATCCAGATTACAGCATAGATTAAAAAGGCAAGTGGATATAAGCGCAGAATTACACCAAAGGTTGTAGCAACCCCCTTACCACCGGAAAAGCCAAGAAAAATTGACCAGTCATGACCGGCAATGGCAGCAACAGCAACAAATAAAATGGCTGTTGAAAGGCTGCTTCCGAGAATCATCTGTCCGACCATAACTCCTAAATATCCTTTTAATATATCAAAAACTGCAACTAAAACACCGGCTTTTATGCCCATTACTCTAGCAACATTTGTAGCTCCAATATTTCCACTACCATATTCTCTAACATCTTTTTTCATTACATATTTTGTTAATAAAAAACCGGATGGTATTGACCCGATTAGATAACTTAATAATATCGCAATAAATACCTGCATGATAACCTCCTAGTTTCTCTGCTTTAATTTAAAGTTCATTGGATTTCCAACATAACCAAAGGCTTCTCTGAGTACATTTTCCAGATATCTCTGATAGGCAAAATGCATTAAATTAGGATCATTGACAAAGAAAACAAAAGTTGGAGGTTTTACACCAACCTGACTGCCGTAATAAATTTTCAGCCTTTTTCCTTTTCTGCTTGGCGGCTCACGCAGCTGTACTGCTTCGGATATAACCTCATTTAAAATTCCAGTTTTTACCCTAAGATTACTCTGATCAACTACAAATTCAAGCAGCGATAAAAGCTCATCTATCCTCTCACCTGTTAGAGCAGAAATATAAGTCACCGGCACATAATTTAAAAACTTTAATTGATAATAAACTTCGTCTGTATAACGCTCCATAGTTTTAGAGTCTTTTTCCATCAGATCCCATTTATTAATTGCAATAACCATTGCCTTACCCTCATCATGAGCATAACCGGCAATTTTTTTATCCTGATCTGTTACACCTTCCTGGGCATCAATCATCATTAAAACTGCATCAGCCCGATCAACTGACCTCAGTGCTCTCAGATTACTGTAATATTCTACATCTTCTTTAACCTTTGACTTTCTTCTCAGACCGGCTGTATCAATAAAATTGAACTGAATATCCTTCCATTCAATTAAAGTATCAACTGCATCTCTGGTTGTTCCCGGCATATCACTGACAATAACTCTTTCTTTGCCAATCAAATGATTAACCAGACTTGATTTCCCAACATTTGGTTTACCAATTACTGCAATATTGATCTGATCATTATCACTGTCTTCTACTTCACTTTCCGGCAGTTTAGCAGTTACTTCTTCCATTAGCTCACCAGTATTTTTACCATGCTCGGCTGAAATTAAAACTGGATCACCGAAACCAAGAGAATAAAATTCCCAGCCGATTTCTTCCTGATTAGAAAAATCTTCAACTTTATTTACTACTAAAATGACTTCTTTGTTAGTCCTGTATAGAAGTTGAGCAATATCTTCATCAACACCGGTCATTCCTGTTCTGGAATCAACAACAAATAAGATAAGATCTGCTTCTTCCATTGCCAGTTCAGCCTGATATTTAATTTGATTTTTAATTTTATCATTATCATGCATAACTATGCCACCGGTATCAATAACATTAAACTTTTTGCCGAGCCACTCTGTTTCTCCATAAATTCTATCCCGAGTAACATTGGGCTCTCCTTCTACTATGGCTCTTCGTCCACCGACTAATCTATTAAAAAGTGTGGACTTGCCAACATTTGGTCTACCTACAATTGCAACTGTAGACTTAGCCATTCTTGATCACCTCCATAAATTGATTAATATCATTTACAAACTCTATTTTGTATTCAGATAATTCTTCTAAAAACTCTTCTTTTTTTACATCATCCAGAAATTTCATCTGATCATTTAAAACAACTTCAGGTATAAAAATATTATCATACTTATCTGCCCTTATCTGTTTAATCTTAGCTTTTAAATCTTGCGCAGTTAAAAGACCGGTAACAGTTACAGTTTTACCAAAAAACTCATTTTCAACCACTAAAAATTCAGCTTCAAGATTAGTAATTCTTTTTAATTGCTCAGAAAATTTATTTAAAGCTTTTTCCCCCAGAACAGAAGTTATTACTGCAATCTTTTTTTCTCTTTCAAGAGTTTCTGGAAATTTGACTGCCTTTATTTCCTCATTAATTAAAGCTGTTAAGCCGATTCCGTTTTCTAACTGAGGAAATCCATTATATTTTTCAACAGCTGGAATTTCAGTATCAGTACTCAAGTAAAATTCATCTGCTGCATAAATTAGATTTTCGCCAAATTTATTTTTTGCCTGCTGCTGCCAGTAACTGATCCGTTTTAATGAATCCTTCATTTCTTTTTCAGTCAGAGTTCTCAGCTCAGCCAGGCCTTCTCGATATTTGGTTAGCCCAACTGGTACTATACCAATCGATAACAGCTGCGGATAAAATTCTAAAAGTTCTTTTAAGGTTCTATCCAGTTCTTTTTGATCATTATAACCCGGACAGAGAACTATCTGGGTATGAAACTGAATATTATTTTTTTGAAATAATCTAAGCAGTCTATTAATTTCAGCCGCTTTTGGGTTCTTCATCATTTCAACCCTTAGTTCAGGATTCGTTGTATGAACTGAAATATTCAGCGGGCTCAGGTTTTTTTCAATTATTCTTTTTATCTCTTTTTTGTCAAGATTTGTCAGAGTTACAAAACTACCCTGTAAAAAAGAAAAACGATAGTCATCATCCATCTGATTTAAACTATTCCGCATTTTTTTGGGCTGCTGTTTAACAAAGCAAAAAATACAGTTATTTTTACACTGTTTTAAGCCATCAAATACAATTTCTTTAAATTCAATGCCCAGTTCCTCTCCAGGCATCCGCTGAAGCTCAATCTCTTTTCTTAAACCGGCTTCAGTCTCGATTTCCAGTTCAATTACTGGTTCAGAAATTTGATATAAATAATCTATATAATCATTTATTTTTTGACCATTAATGGTGATTATTTTATCATTTGAATTCAAACCTGCTTTAGCAGCGGTAGAATTTTCAATAACCTCTTCTATTTTAACCATCATCCTTCTACCTCCTGTAAGCTTGATAATATCACATTTGTTCTGTTTAGGCAATAATCTGCAGTAAGCATAAAAAAACCCGCCGCCCATAATGGACAGCGGGTGCTTTTTTAATTATTCACCCTGGTCAAAAATATCTCCAACAATTTCTCTAATAGTAGCTCCACCAGATGATGAATTATCATCACTGCTGCTCTGTGAACTACTGCTGCTGCCTTTACTTGATCTTTGAGAACTGCTGCTGGACTTTTCTTTAGGCTCAGGCTTTTCTTCTAATTCTTTTAAGCTTAAACCTACTCTTTCCTGGTCAGCATCAATATTAATAATTTTGGCTTCTCTAACATCACCAACATTAACTACTTCATCAGCAGTTTTAACATGCTTGTGTGATAACTGAGAAATATGAATTAAGCCTTCAATACCTTTTTCAACTTCCATAAAGGCACCAAAATCAACCAGTTTAGTAATTTTACCTTCAACAACTTCTCCTTCATAGTGCTTTTCAGCAAATTCTTCCCATGGATCGGGCAGTAACTGCTTTAAGCCAAGAGAAATTCTCTCTTCTTCTTTATTAACTCCAAGTACCTGAACTTCAACTTTTTCGCCTTCAGAAAGAACTTCAGCTGGGCTTTCAATTCTTCCCCAGGACATTTCTGAAATATGAAGTAAACCTTCAATTCCACCCAGGTCAATAAAAGCACCAAAATCAACCAGTTTAGTAACAGTACCTTCTACAGTCTGTCCTTCTTCTAAGCTAGCTAAAGTTTCTTCTTTTTTGGCTGCTCTTTCTTTTTCTAATACTTTTTTAGCAGAAAGAACAACATTATTATTATCTCTTTCAACTTCAATTACCTTTAAGCGTAATGTTTCTCCAACATAATCGCTTAAGTCATCAACATAGCCAATTGCTACATGAGAAGCAGGGATAAATCCTCTTACTCCAACATCTACAACTAAGCCACCTTTAACTTCTTTGGTAACTTCAGCTTCAATGACTTCATCATTTTCATATGCTTCAACAATCTTTTCCCAGGCTTTTTCATAGTCAGCCTGCTTTTTAGATAAAATCATATTTCCTTCATCATCTTCTAAAGTTAAGATAACTACTTCAATTTCTTCGTCCATGCTTACAATATCATGAGCATCTTCAACAGGACGATGACTTAAATGGCGTAATGGAATAAATCCATCTGTTTTATAATTTACATCAACATAAACACCATTGTCATTAATTTCAACTACAGTACCAGTAACCTTCTGACCTTTTCTTAAATCAGCAATATCATTATCGCTATATTTAAATTCGGCCTCTTCCTGAGTTTCAGCTTCTTCCTCTGCATCTACTTCCGCAGATTCTTCAGCTTCCTCATTGTTATCAGCCTCTTTTTCCTCTGTAGTTTCTTCAGTCTCTTCTGTTGTTTCCTCTACCTCTTCTACTGTCTCTTCTACAACCTGCTCTTCTTTTTCCTCTACGTTCTCAGTTGACTCAACATTTACTTCTTTGTTTTCTTCGTTCATTAACTGAATAACCTCCCTTATTAACCAGTCTGGAGTCGATGCTCCAGCTGTAATTCCAACTTTATTTTTTCCAGACAGCCACTCTTTTTCAATTTCAGCGGCTGTTTCTATATGATAAGTAGGGGTGTTTGTGGCTGCACAAATTTCTGCCAGCCTGGTAGTATTAGCACTATTATGACCCCCTATTACAAACATGATATCTGCATCCTCAGCCAATTTTTTTGCCGAAGATTGACGTACATCTGTAGTATTACAAATAGTGTTAAAAACTTTTAACTCTTTAACTTCTGTGATTACTAAATTAATAATATCCCGAAAAGACTCAGGAGATTTTGTTGTTTGAGCCACAAAACCTACTTTAGCTTTTAGCTCAACAGATTTTAAATCCTCTTTTTCTCTGATTATAATTGCTTTTTTATCACTTGCCCCATAAATGCCCTGAACTTCTGGGTGATCCTGATCACCATAAATAAAGGTTTGATAGCCTTCATCTACCAGCTGTCTGGCATATTTTTGAGCATTTTTAACATAAGGACAGGTAGCATCTATAATCTTAAGATTTTTTTCTCTTGCCTGCTCAATGATTTCTGGTGCTACTCCATGTGAACGGATAATAACTATCCCAGAATCTATCTCGGCAAGTGAAGAGGCAACTTTAACATTTTTTTCTTCCAACTTTTTAACAACCTGTGGATTGTGAATTAGTGGTCCCAGTGTATAAACATTTAAATCATCATTTTCACTGGCAGCTTCCAGAACCATATCTATAGCTCTTTCTACACCAAAACAAAATCCAGCCTCTTCTGCTGTAATAACCTCCAGAACCTTCACCTCCTTCCAGCACAACACCAACAGTTGAACAGTGCACCCTGAAAATAAACAGGGTACCTCTTAAACTTTTTTCTCTATCAATCTCTAAAATCCTTCTTTAAATCCAAAAAAATTTAAAAAAGAAGCAAAAAACTTCTGCATTGACCTTTATTCTTGATAATTTAGCTCTTTTTGAATTCTGGCTTTAATAAATTGAGCGGCCTCTTTTCGCTCTTCTTTACTCAGCCTTTTTTGAGCAAATTGTTCTAAACCAAAAGGTTTTCCGATATTTACTGTAATTCTACCATCCTTTTTAACATTTTTAATTCCAACTGGTAAAACCGGAGCCCCACTTTTAATAGCCAGCATAACTGAACCGGCTTTAGGGTTCCCAAGTTTTCCTTCAGGACGTCTGGTTCCCTCAGGGAAAAGACCAAGCACCTCTCCATTTTTAATAACAGAGAGCGACTTTTTGACGGCAGTAATGTCATTTGTACTGCGGTCAACTGGAAAAGCATCTGCTAAAAATAAGACAAATCTTAAAATCTGGTTTTCAAACAATTCCTTTTTGGCCATAAACCTCACTGGCCTTGAAAAAATAGCTGCCAGCAGGGGAGGATCATAAGCACTGATATGATTTGACATAATGATTACTCCACCCTGATCTGGTAGATTTTCTCTGCCATTTATCTTAATTCTAAAAAATATTTTAAAGATGGCAAGGAGCAGCAGTCTAATAATCTGATAGATAATTTTTTTCACTGTACTTCACCTTCAATAATTTCTATCATTTTAGCAAGTACCTCGTCAATAGATAAATTGATTGTGTCCACCAAAACAGCATCTTCTGCTTTTTTTAGTGGTGAATGTTCACGCTCACTATCCATTTTATCTCTGCGAGCAATGCTTTCTTTTATTTTTTCAAAATCTGCATCTTTATTTTTGGACCTGACTTCCTGATATCTTCTTCTGGCTCTTTCCTCTAAAGATGCTGTCAAAAAGAATTTATGGTCTGCTTCAGGTAAAACAACCGTAGTAATATCACGCCCATCCATAACAACCTTGTTGTTCTGAGCAAGCTGCTGCTGTTTTTTCACTAAAACATCCCGCACTCCTTTAACTGCAGCTGTCTGAGAAACATGTTTATTAACCTCTGCTTTTCTAATTTCTTCACTCACATTTTCTCCATCAAGTAAAATTTCTCCTTTTTGATCAAAACTGATATCTATTTTTCTAGCAAGCTCTATCAGCTTCTCCTGCTGATTAAAATCAATATCTTCCCGCAGAGCAGCCAGAGTTACAGCTCTATACATGGCACCAGTATCAAGATGCAGATAATTTAATTTTTGGGCCAGCAGCCTGGCAATTGTACTTTTACCTGCTCCACCTGGACCATCAATTGCTACTACATTTTCCATTTAGATCTCAACACCTTTATAGTTATATTTATTTAACTAAATCAGGCCTCAGTTTTTCAGCTTTTCTTAAATATTGATGTTTTACCTGACTTTTTTCTCTATTCCCATCAACATGCACTAATAATCTTATCATTTTTTGACTACTATTTTCAACCTTCATTTCCTGCATACATAAAATAGGGGTTAAATCATAGCCAATTTCTCTTAATGCTTTACCGGGATAAACCTTTGTTAGATCGTCAGTTGTTGTAGTAATGATACTAATTAAATCTTCTTTTTTAAGCTGATTTGCCTGGATCAGATTCTGCATTACTTCTTTAGTTGCAGCCAAAATATCTTCTTCAGTATTTTTTTCAACACTGATTGCTCCTCTTATTGCATACAATGTCTCATCCCCCTGTTAACTAATCAAGTTTATTTAATTTATCTAAAGCAACTTTTGCTGCTTCCTGCTCAGCTTCCTTTTTACTTGACCCCTGCCCGGAACCAAGATTATCTTCATTTAATTTTACAGCAACTATAAAAGTCTTATTGTGATCAGGACCTTCTTCATCAACCACTTCATATTCCGGTCTGTGATTGCCATTTTCCTGGATCACTTCCTGCAGCATTGTTTTATAATCCTGAATATGATTTCCCTCTGCCACATTTATAATATCGATTTTAAGCAGCTCAAGTATAAAATCTGCTGCTGCTGTAAAACCCTGGTCAAGATATAAAGCACCAAAAATTGCTTCCATAGTATCTGCTAAAATTGAATCTCTTTCTCTACCACCTGTCATTTCTTCTCCTTTACCCAAGAAAAGGAACTGTCCGAGTTCAATTCTTTTGGCAACTTCTGCTAATATTGGGGCACTTACAATAACTGCCCGCATTTTTGCCAGCTCTCCTTCTGGTAAATCAGAAAACTTATTGAATATATAAGTGCTGACCGAAAGGCTTAAAACAGAATCTCCCAAAAACTCTAAACGTTCATTGTCCTTAATATTAAGACGCCTGTTTTCATTGGGGTATGACTTGTGGGTTAAAGCTCTCTGGATTAACAACTTATTATTAAATTCCAGTTTTAGACTCTTTTCAAATTCTTTAATTTTTCTCTGATTAAACAATTTTCCCATTAATATCTCACCATCCATTAAAATAAATAAAAGGGATGAAAACTCCACAGAGGGAGCTTCATCCTTAAATATTGTTTAAAGAATATCTTCTAAATAACTTACAGCATCCTCTACTGTGCGAATGTCTTCTGCATCTTCATCAGGGATTTCTACATCAAATTCTTCTTCAAATGCCATTACTAATTCTACCACATCTAAAGAATCTGCTCCAAGATCTTCTATAAATGAAGAGTCTTCAGTAACTTCATCTCTGTCAACTGCTAATTCTTCTGCTACAATATCAATAACT
>NZ_QBLR01000230.1:0-5493 GCF_003070835.1 Halanaerobium sp.
TGGGTGTTACTATTAAATTCGACAAGAATGGGGTGAAGCCCTTTTTATATCATTAAAATCTTTGTTATATCAAGGCTTATTTTTATGAAATTCGCTTATAATAGCAAAATAATTTACAAATTATTTCAAAAATCGATAAAAAATTTTATTGTGGGGTGATAATTTGGCTTTCGGAAACCGCAAAAAAATAGGAGAACTTTTATTAGACCATGAATATATAAATAGAGAACAGTTAGATCTAGCTTTAGAAAAGATGAAGAACACTGACAAAAAAATTGGAGAAGTTTTAGTTGAATTAGGGTATATTCGGGAAGAAGATTTAATAGAAGTTTTGGAATTTCAAAGAGGAATTCCACACGCAGATTTGGATAAATATTTTTTTGATCCTTCTCTATCAGAATTAATTCCTGAAAATATGGCACGAAGATATTTAGCGGTTCCTATTGAAAAAAAAGGAGAAAGCAAATTAAAGGTTGTAATGGCAGATCCAACAGATCTGGTAGCTATAGATGATTTAGAAATGTTAAGCAATTTAACTATTGAACCACTTTATGGTGCTCCTAATCAAATTCGTTCAGCTATAAATAGGCTGTATGGTAGTGAAGATATAGACATTTCCAATATTTTCGAAGATTTTAATTTAGATGATGTAGAAGATGTATCTGACAACCAAAATGAAGAGATATATGAAGAGGCAGAGCTCAGAGAAATGGTTGATGAAGCACCAATAATAAAATTGGCAAATTATGTTATTTCTAAAGCCTATCAAAAAGGTGCAAGTGATATTCATATTGAGCCTGAAGAAAATAATATTAGAGTTCGATTCAGAATTGATGGTGTTTTAAAAAAGGAAATGACAGCACCAAAATCTTCTCATAGAGCTTTAGTTTCCAGAATTAAGATTATTGCTAATCTAGATATTACCGAACATCGAGTACCCCAGGATGGCCGAATAAAGATGATTTTTAAAGGAGAAAATCTGGATATGCGTGTTTCTACTTTACCAACAATTAAAGGGGAAAAGGTAGTTATTCGTCTTTTAGCAAGAAATACGAACCTTCTAGATTTAGATAATTTAGGCTTATCAGATTATAATAGAGTTAAATTTGGAAATTTAATCAAAAAACCGAATGGTGTTCTATTACTAACTGGACCAACTGGGAGTGGAAAGTCAACAACTCTTTTTGCAGCTTTAAATGAACTTAATAGCCCTAAAATAAATATCGTTACAATTGAAGATCCAGTTGAATATCAAATTTCTGGTATTAATCAGGTTCAGGCTAAGGTAAAGGCAGGATTAACTTTTGCTAAAACACTTAGGTCAATTTTAAGACAGGATCCAGATATAATAATGATTGGAGAAATGCGAGATGAAGAAACTGCAGAAATAGCTGTCCGATCTGCTTTAACTGGGCATCTCGTTTTTAGTACTCTCCATACAAACGATGCCGTTAGTTCAATTACTAGATTGGTTGATATTGGGCTAGCACCATATCTTGTAGCTGCTTCTTTAAATGGTGTAGTAGCTCAGAGGCTTGTTAGAAGGCTCTGTCCTCATTGTAAAGAAAAAAGAAAATTGGATAAGCTTGATTTAAAATACCTGGGAGATCCTGAAATTGAAGAAGCATATTTTGCAGTCGGTTGTGAAAAGTGTAATAATACTGGCTATAATGGACGTTTAGCAATTCAGGAAATTTTTGAGGTAGATAATAGGGTAAAAGAAATGATAAGTGATAATATTTCTAAAGAAAAAATAAGTGAATATGCAAAAAACAATGGAATGATAACTTTAAAAGAAGATGGAATTACCAAAATTAAAGCAGGAGAAACAGATGTTTCTGAGGTTGAAAGAATTATATATTAACAATAGATTGGAGAGTGATGTTTTTGGAATTTGAAGAGCTATTAAAAATAGTATCTCAGGAAGATCAGATTTCTGATCTTCATTTAACAGTATTTTCTCCCCCTTATATTAGGAAAAATGGGAAGCTTAGACCCTATGATAAGTATAATAAAGAATTAAGTGTTGAAGATACTGAAAATTTAGCTAAAGAAATGATGAGTGATAAACAGTACAAAGAATTTAAGGAAAAAGGAGAAATTGATTTTTCATATAGAATTCCTGGTACATCTAGATTTAGAGTTAATGCTTATCATCAAAGAGGTAGTGTAGGAATTGCTTTAAGAATAATTCCCAATGAGGTACCTACAATTGACAGCATGAATCTTCCGGATGTATTTAAAAGGCTTGCCTATCAGCGAATGGGGCTTGTTTTAAGCACTGGTCCAACTGGAAGTGGTAAATCTACAACCCAGGCAGCAATAATTAATGAAATAAATCATAATCGACAGCTGCATATTATGACATTAGAAGATCCAATAGAATATCTTCATAAACATAATAAAAGCCTTGTTCATCAGCGAGAAATTGGCAGTGATACTAATAATTTTAAGAGAGGATTAAGAGCCTGTCTTAGACAGGATCCTGATGTAATTTTAGTAGGAGAAATGAGAGATTTAGAGACAATTCAGATTGCTTTAGAAGCAGCAGAAACGGGACATTTAGTACTGGCTACTCTGCACACCAACAGTGCTCCAGCAACCATAGATCGAATAATAGATGTTTTTCCAGCGGCTCAGCAGGATCAAATAAAAATACAGCTTGCTTCAGTCATCAGTGCTGTAATAGCTCAGCAGTTAATTCCAACTAGAGATCAGAGTGGAAGAGCTGCAGCTTTTGAAATAATGATGGCGACATCGGCTATCAGAAATATTATTCGTGAAGGGAAAACTAATCAGATTTATTCGGCAATCCAAACTGGAGGTCGCTATAATATGACTACAATGGATAATTCTCTTCTAAAATTATATAAGCGGGGAAAAATATCAAGGGAATCAGTTTTACATCACTGTAATGATATTAAATATGTTAATGAAAACCTGCGGTAGTTTTATCTTCTAAGTTAAAGGAGGTGCAAAATGGCTCAACTTTATAGTTATAAGGCTCGTGGACAGTCAGGACAGGTTTTAAATGGAAATTTAGAAGCAGCAAGTAGAGAAGATGCCGCTAATCAGCTAAGAGAAAGAAATTTATATGCTGTATCTATTAAAGCAGTTGAAAGTGGTGGAGAAAGAAAAGAATCAAGGCTGACAAGGGATATAAATTTATCTGAATTCAATATTTTTGGTGGTGGCTATAAGATTTCGGAGCTTGCAAATTTTGCGCAGAGGCTTTCTGTTTTAATCACAGCCGGGATACCCATTGTTAGATCCATTACCATAATTAAAAAGCAGTCAAATTCTAAACATGAAAAAAATATGTTAGAAAAACTCTTATCCAGAGTTGAAGCCGGAGAGACATTATCTTCTGCTTTAAAAGAACATCCTAAATATTTTCCTAAATTATTTATTCATTTAATAAAAGCCGGGGAAACCGGTGGTGTTTTAGATGAAGTATTATCTGAATTAGTAGAGTATTATCGTGAGCGTGATAAAACTAATAAGCAGGTTAAATCTGCTCTTTATTATCCAATTGTGATAGTGATTGTTGCTGTTATAGCTGTATTTATATTGATTGGTTTTGTTCTGCCAAATATTTTAAAGATGCTGGTTAATTTTGGAGGGGAGATTCCTCTGCCAACAAAAATATTAATTTTTGTCAGTAATATTATTTCTTCTTACTGGTGGGCAATCTTAATTGTCTTATTAGCAGGGTTATTTTTACTGAGCACTTATATTAAAACTCCTAAAGGTAAATTAAATAAGGATAAGTTATTATTGAAAATTCCTGTTATAGGAGATTTGATTAGAAAAGTTGTAATAGCAAGATTTGCCAGTACTATGGCACTTTTAATTAAAAGTGGAGTTAATATAATCAATGCACTGCCTGTTATTGAAGAAGTTGTAGATAATGAAGTTTTTGCAGATGTTTTATTAGAAACCAGAATGAGAGTTAGAGAGGGATCAACACTTTCGGAACCAATTCGTCAGAGCGGAGAATTTCCACCAATGGTAGTCCAGATGTTAAAAGTTGGGGAAGAAAGTGGTAATATAGAGGATATGTTGAATAAAATATCCGATTATTATGACATGGAAGTTGCAAATGCAATTGAAGGCAGTATTTCTTTAATTGAGCCGGTAATGATAATTGTTTTAGCTGTAATTGTTGGTGGAATTGTAGCTTCGGTTATTTTGCCGCTGTTCAGTATTTACAGTAATTTCTAAGCTAAAAAAGGGGGTGAAGGACTTAAAAGAAGAGCTTGTAGTTGAAATTTTAGTTAATTTTTTAACAAAATGAGGAGGAATAAAAAATGAAGAAAATAAGAGATATTTTTAGTGGAAATGAAGGTTTTACTTTAATTGAGTTGTTAATTGTTATTGTTATTATTGGTGTGCTGGCGGCAATAGCTGTGCCGAATTTAACGGGACTTGTTGGTTCTGCAAATAAGGAAGTAGTAAAATCCAATATGAGAACATTATTAACTGAAATTGAAGCAAGAAAAGCCAGTGGAAATACTACTGGTAGTACGGGTACGGGCTCAGACAATTATGTTCCAATTACCGAGTTAAATGCTTATGTAGAACTAGAAAATATGGCTAGTGATAATAGTAACGTTACATTTCCAGGAGGTGGTGCTTCAACTGGGTATGACGACTATGGTATAACAGCTACAGTAACCGACGATGATGATATAAAGTATACTTATACTATAAGCAATGGTCAATTAACTATTAGTACTGGTTCTTAAGGTCAAAGTTAAAAGAAAAAGTTTTGTTGGAGGTTAAATTTTGAATTTTGATAATAATAAATTAGTAAAAATCATAAAATTTAGCCTCTGTTTTATTATTACTTTTATCCCTTCAATAATGTATTTACATTTAGTTGAGGGAGGGCAGACAGCAACAGAATTTTGGGGCAGTTTTATTAATCTTGATTTTTATTCATATTACAAAATGATATTTTTCTTAACTGCCTCATTTTTTCTTTTAATCACTTTTCTTAAATATGTTGATTTAAACGGAATCAAAAAGACAAATTATTATCTTCCAGCAGCTGTTTACAGTATTTTCGCAGTTTTGTCTTCATTTAAGGCAGAATATAAAGAAATAGTGATTAAGGGTTTTCCGGATCGCTATGAAAATATATTTGTTTTACTGGGATATTTACTGCTGGTGGTAGCGGCAGTTAATATAGTTGACAATAAAAAATCATTTAAACTGATTTTAAAAGCTCTATTTATATCAGCTTTTATTTTAGCTATTCACGGTATACTTCAGTTTTATAATTATGATTTACTGGCAACAGAATTTGGTAGAAAATTAATTACACCTGATGGACTGGATTTTTTTGTAGACCGTCTGAGCTTTATTGGGAGAAGAATTATTTATTCAACCATGTATAATCCTAATTATGTGGGCAGTTATGCTTCCATGGTGGGAATATTAGCACTTGGTTTATACAGCAGTTCTCAAAAGAACAAGAAATTATTTATA
>NZ_QBLR01000231.1:0-5483 GCF_003070835.1 Halanaerobium sp.
GCTTTTATGTTACAATTTTAGATCCAACAAAAAAATGTCCAGCTCACAGCATTGCTGATCAGCACCTTGTAGCTGATTTTGATGATAGAGAGGCAATTAGAAAACTTGCTCAAAAATCTGATTTAATAACCTATGAATTTGAACATATTGATGTTGAGGTTTTAAAAGAATTGGAAATTGAAGATTATAAAATTTATCCAACAGCCCGCAGCTTAGAAATTATTCAAAATAAGTATCATCAAAAGAATGTTTTAAAACAGGATCAGATAGCTGTTCCTGATTTTAAAAAAGTTTTAGGTCCGGCTGATATTAAAGAAGCTGCTCGTGATTTTGGCTACCCCTTGATGCTAAAAAGCTGTACAGGTGGTTATGATGGCAAGGGAAATTCTTTGATTAATAGTCAGGTTGAAGTGGAAAGTGCTTTTCAGGAACTGGGAGCAGGAAAGACTCCGCTGATGGTAGAAGAATATATTCCTTTTAAAAAAGAAATTTCGATTATAGCAGCTCGTGGCTTAAATGGAGAAATGAAAGTTTATCCTGTTGGAGAAAATGATCATCGAGAGAATATTTTATATGAAACAAAAGTACCGGCTGAGATTTCAGCTGAACTAAAACAAGAAGCCGAAGAATTTGCTAGAGAAGTGCTCAAAGTTTTTGAAGGAGTAGGAATTTTCTGTGTAGAAATGTTTGTAACAGAAGAAGGTCAGCTTTTAGTTAACGAAATTGCTCCCAGACCACATAATTCAGGTCATTATACTATTGAAGGTTGTGTTACTTCTCAGTTTGAACAGCATATCAGAGCAATTACAGATCTGCCTCTCGGAGATACTACTTTAGTCAGGCCTGCAGTAATGCGTAATATTTTGGGTAGCGGCCAAGAAGGTAAAGCTGAAATAATAGGCTTAGATCCGGCTCTGGCAGTAGAAGGAGTAAAGGTTCATATTTATCAGAAGACTATTTCCAGGCCCGGCCGTAAAATGGGCCATCTGACAGTTACAGCAGCTAGCTTAAAAATAGCGGCTGATCAGGCATTAAAAGCCAGTAAATTAATAGAAATTAAAGGAGAAATTTAGGGAGGTAAAATTTTATGAAGCCTAGAGTAGGAGTTATTATGGGCAGTGATTCTGACCTGCCGGTAATGAAAAAGGCAGCAGAAATTTTAGATCAATTTGAGGTAGAATATGAGCTGACAGTTGTTTCAGCCCACCGCACACCAGAGAGATTATATAATTATGCAGAGACAGCAGAAGAAAAAGGTTTAGATGTGATTATTGCTGGAGCTGGAGGTGCAGCTCATCTGCCGGGAATGATAGCAGCAGTAACAACTGTGCCTGTAATTGGCGTTCCGGTTAAGACATCAAAGTTGAGCGGTCTTGATTCACTTTATTCAATAGTTCAGATGCCGCCGGGTGTTCCAGTAGCAACAGTTGCGATCAATGGAGCCAAAAATGCTGCTTTACTGGCAGTACAGATCTTAGCCCGTAGTGACGAAGAGTTAAATAAAAAGCAAAAAGAATATCGCCAGGAAATGAAAGCTAAAGTACTGGATACAGCAGAAAAATTAGAAGAACAGGGATATCAGGAATACCTTGAGAGGAGCGAAAAATTTGCAGAATAGAGATATTTTTGCCAATATAAGTCCCCTTGATCACCGTTACTCAAGGCGGAAAAATAATTTTGACGAGATTGGAAAATACCTTTCCGAAAATGCGACAATTGCCTTTCAGGCAGAGGTTGAACTGGCCTTAGTTAAGGTGCTGGCTAGAAGAGGAATAGCACCTGAACAGGCTCCAGCTGAAGTTGAAAATGCGATTGAAGAATTAACCACAGAAGAGGTTTACAAAGAGGAAGCAAAGACTAAACACAATATTAGAGCCTTAGTTAACTGTATTCAAAAAAAAGTAACTAAAGAATGCCGCCCCTATATTCACTTTACAGCTACTTCTTATGATATTGTAGATACAGCTAATTCCCTCCGCTATCAGAAGGCAGCTGCAGAATTAATTATACCTAAATTAAAAGAATTACATAAAAGCTGGGCATCAATTGCCCTGCGAGAAAAGGATAGAGTCCAGATCGGTAGAACTCACGGCCAGCATGCAGTACCGGTAACCTTTGGCTTTACTATTGCCGAATATGTAGCCCGTCTGGGGGAAAGAATAGAAGAAATTGAAGCTAAAGCAGATAAACTTATTGGTAAATTTGCTGGAGCAGTTGGTGCTTATAATGCCAGCAATATCTTTTTTGAAGATCCGGAAGAGTTTGAAAAGGAAGTTTTAACCGAACTTGGTTTAAAGCCTGGTGAGCATTCAACTCAGATAGTTCAGGCTGAGCCGATGACAGATTTTATTCACGCTCTCGTTTCAACTTTTAGTGTTCTAGCAGCTTTTGCTGATGATATGCGCCAGCTGCAGCGCTCAGAAATTGCAGAAATTGGTGAACATTTTGGTAAAGATCAGGTTGGTTCTTCAACTATGCCCCATAAAAGAAACCCAATTAACTACGAAAATGTAAAAAGCTTATGGAAGGCTTTTATGCCTCAGATGACTACAGTATATATGGATCAACTATCTGAGCATCAAAGAGATCTGACTAATTCGGCTTCTTCCCGTTTTATTCCGGAGCTGATAACTGCTTTACTCTCAGCAGCAGCTCGATTGACCAGGGTTAGCTCCAAGATGGCAGTTGATCAGGAAAATATTAAAAAGAATTTCGATCAGAACAAAAAGATGATTGTAGCCGAACCTTTATATATTCTTTTAGCAGCAGCCGGTCATCCCGATGCACATGAGGCGATAAGGAAGCTGACTTTAAAAGCACAGAATACAGATCTTTCTTTAAAAGAACTGGTAACCGAGAGTAAAGAGCTGCAGGGATACTGGGAAAGTTTTGCTGAGCGGCAGAAAGAATTAATTTTAAAACCGGAAAAATATACTGGAATCGCAGCTCAAAAAACAAAAAAAATAGTTAAAAACTGGCAGAATAAATTTGATTATGAGTTAAATACGGAGGTTTTATAAAGATGCAAAAAAAGGAAATGCTCTATGAGGGTAAAGCCAAGCAAATTTTTAGTACAGATCAAGATGATCAGGTAATTGTTCACTTTAAAGATGATGCAACTGCTTTTGATGGTCAGAAAAAGGGGCAGATTGCAGAAAAAGGCAAAATTAATAATAAGATAAGCAACTTCTTTTTTAAATTTTTAGAAGAAAAAGGGATTAAAACTCATCTAATAGAGGAGTTAAACGTGCGTGATTCTTTGGTTGAAAAAGTAGAAATTATTCCTTTAGAAGTTGTAATGCGCAATGTTGCAGCCGGAAGTCTGGCCAAAAGAATCGGCATGGAAGAAGGAGAACCGCTGAAGCAGCCGGTAATCGAATTTTATTATAAGGATGATGACTTAGGAGATCCTCTAATCAATGTGTCTCATATTGAACTTCTAGGACTAGCAGGCAGAGAAGAACTGGAAAGATTAATTGCCTTAGGCCATAAGATTAATGATATTTTAGTTAAGTTTTTAAAAGAGCGGAATGTAGATCTGGTTGATTTTAAACTTGAATTTGGAAAAACAGCCGAAGGAGAAATTATTCTGGCTGATGAAATAACACCTGATACCTGCCGTTTCTGGGATAGTGAGACAAAAGAAAAACTGGATAAAGACCGTTTTCGCCGTGATCTTGGTAATGTAGAAGAGGCTTATCATGAAATGTATAAGCGGATTACCGGCCAGGACTGGAAATAATTTTAGCATTAAAGGGAGGAAAATTGATGAGAGAAAGTTGTAATTTCTCTAGTAAAAATTTAAAGACAGTTCAGCAGAGTTCTAATGATTTAAAGTTAACTCAGGCTGAGCTGAATGATGATAAAATGAGCGAAGAATGTGGAGTTTTTGGCATTTTTAATGCTGATGGGGAGAGCAGTGCAGCAGAATTAACTTATCTTGGGCTGATTGCCCTGCAGCACAGGGGTCAGGAAAGTGCCGGTATCTGTACCAACCATCAGGGTGAGTTTAATTTGCATAAGAGTATGGGACTGGTAGAAAGTGCGTTTGAGAAGGAAGATATCAGAAATTTAAAAGGGGAGATGGCAATAGGTCATGTCCGTTATTCTACCAGCGGCTCTAGTAAACTGGCTAATGCCCAGCCAATTTTGATTAACAGCATGAAAGGTGATTTAGCTTTAGCTCATAATGGTAATCTGGCTAATGGAGCAGAGCTTAGAAATAATTTAGAAAGCAATGGTTCTATTTTTCATTCTACTTTAGATACCGAGGTAATTGCTCATTTAGTGGCCCGTTCTTTTGAAGATAATATAATTGAAGCTTTAATTCAAAGTCTACATCAACTTAAAGGTGGATTTTCTCTGGTAGCAATGACCAAAGATGAGCTGGTTGCTATTCGTGATCCTCGTGGTTTTAGGCCGCTTTCTATTGGAAAATTAGATAACAGCTATATTGTAGCTTCAGAAAGCTGTGCCTTTGATATCATTGGGGCTGAATTTGTACGTGATGTGGCTCCAGGTGAAGTTGTTGTGATTGACAAAGACGGAATTAAAAGCCGCCGTTATACCGGTGAAAATGATACCAGTCTCTGTGTTTTTGAATATATTTATTTTGCAAGACCTGACAGCAATATAGCAGGTCAAAATGTTTTGCTTGCCAGAAAAGAAATGGGTAAACAGCTGGCCCGGGAGATGGATATTGAAGCTGATATAGTAGTGCCTGTACCGGACTCCGGAATTGCAGCTGCTTTAGGATTTGCTGAAGAATCTGGAATTCCCTATGCTCAAGGAATTTTGCGGAATCGCTATATGGGTAGGACATTTATTCAGCCAACTCAGGAAATTAGAGATTTAAAAGTTAGACTTAAATTATCACCTATTAAAGAAATTATAAAAGATAAAAAAATTATTTTAATAGATGATTCAATTGTTAGAGGAACAACCAGTAAACAAATTATTGGAAGGATCAAAGAGGCAGGAGCAAAAGAAGTTCATATGGCTATCTCCTCACCACCTGTTGAACATCCCTGTTATTTTGGACTTGATACTTCACGTAGACAGGAACTAATAGCCAGCAATAATTCTGTTGAAGAAATAAGTGAAAACATAGGAGCTGACAGTCTTCACTATTTGAGTCAGGCAGGTATGCTCAAGTCAATTAAAACTGAGGTTGAGCTTGGTTTTTGTACTGCCTGTTTTGATGGAGATTATCCGATAGACAGCCGTTATTTAAGTGAGGAGGAATAATTGTGGGTTTAGATTACAAAAAAGTTGGTGTGGATATAGATGCTGGCAATCAGGCAGTTGAACTGATTAAAAATGATGTGCAGTCCACCTTTGGTCCGGAGGTAATGACCGGTTTGGGAGGATTTGGTGGACTTTTTAAACCTGATTTAAGTAATTATCAGAATCCGGTTTTAGTTTCCGGAACAGATGGAGTTGGTACTAAACTTAAACTGGCTTTTGAACTGAATATTCATAAT
>NZ_QBLR01000018.1:0-31854 GCF_003070835.1 Halanaerobium sp.
GAGGTTATTATTGCTTCTAAAAATGATCCCGATCAAGAATTGGTTTATGAAACAGCCGATTTAGTTTATCATATGCTGGTTTTACTGGCTGCAAGAGGAATCGAGCCTGACCAGATAAGAGAAGAACTTAAAAAGAGACATAAATAATTATATATTTTGAAGTACTAGGATCTAAATCTTTTTCTAGTGCCAAGTGCCAAATATTAAAGGCAGTTCTGAATTCTAGGGCTGTCTTTTTTTTGTTTGTATGGTATAATAAAGGAAAAATAACCTCTGAGGATGTGGTAGTTTGGGGAAATTATTGAAAAATTTTAAATATATAATTATTGTGCTTTTAGCACTGATTATGATTTTTATTTTTTCTAGCCAATACAGCAGTATTAAAAATATTATTACAGATAAATACAGAAGCCGCCAGCAGTTAGTGGAAAAAAATATCATTCAAACTGTTAATTATATAAATAATTCTTATAAAGTAGTGGAGCAGGAATTAAATCAAGAGATGAGTGAATATTCGAAGTTTTTGGTAGATAAGTATCGCTATAACTCTGAGGTTATGGAATGGGATTTAGAAGAACTAAAAGAAAAATTTAAATACTATGATATTTATATTATAAATAGTGATTTGGAAATTATAAAGACTACCAATGAGGCTGATTTAGGACTTGATTTTTCTAATTTTGGGAAATTTGCAGGTGTAGTTAGAGGACGGCTTGAAGGTGATTCTTTTGAGGCAGATCGTATTGATTTATCAACTCAGACTGGTGAAGTGAAAAAATATAGCTATATGCCAACTCCTGATAATCAATATCTAATTGAACTTAGTATAGCAGTTGAAGATAAGTATCCAAGTTTTAAACAATTAAACATTTTTACAGATGCCGGAGAATTAACTAAAGAATATGATATAGTAGAAGAAATTGCTTTTTATAGTGTTGAGCCTATTAATTATGGTGTGGCCAAACTGCGAAGCAGTAAAAAGCCTTATCTTGATCCGGATGTACCCGAACTGCATGAAGATTTAGCTCGGAAGGCTGTTTTAACTGGAAAGATGCAGTCAACAGATATTGAAGACTACAATTTAAATCATACCCTAAGATTTTTCCCAGCTTTAATCAGCAGTGAAGATAAATATCAAGGGTGGAATTTCTATGTTGTTGGAATCACCTATAATGATCAGATAATTGAAGCTGAATTAAATAAACATCAATATTTATTTGGCACCAATATTTTATTAATGATTATTTTCTTTATTGCATTTATTACAGTTGTTATTTATTTAATAAATAAGTTCGAATATCAGGCTAATCATGATAAATTGACAGGACTGGCGAATAGAAAATTATTTGTAGATGAATTTAAAGAGATTAAAATAAAAGCCAATAAATTTAATTCTAAAGTAGCTATTATTTTCATAGATATTGATAAATTTAAAGATATTAATGATAATTATGGTCATGATTTTGGAGATAAAGTTTTAGAAAATATTGCTTTTAGACTGAAAAATAGTTTAAAATCGGAAGATAAACTTGCTAGAATGGGAGGAGATGAATTTGTTTTAGCCCTAGGGGATATTTCTTCTCAAGACGATGCAGTATTAATTACTCAGCGTTTAATAAATAAATTCAAAGTACCATTTTCAATTGAAGGAGAAGAAATAAAGATCGGTTTGAGTGCTGGCATTAGTATTTATCCTAATGATGGCAAAAATTTAGAAGAGTTGATTAGAAACGCTGATTATGCAATGTATCAGGCTAAAAAAAATAATAGAGATTTAGAAACTAATTTAATATAAGTTTGAAAGGCGGATAATTCCGCCTTTTTTTAATGAATGGTATCCAAATTTAAATATCCCATCTTAATAGATCGAGCTATTGCTTGAACAATATTTGCTGCAGATAATTTTTGACATATTTTGTTTCGGTGATATTTTATTGCAGCTTCCGATAAGTTTAAATTTTCACTAATTTCTTTAATAGTCAGGCCATTGGCTGAAAGGTTCAAAATTTTGCTCCTGATTTCAGTCAGAGAATCATTATTTTCTTTATAATAATTAATGACATTTAAATCATTAGTAATTTTACTCCGTAAAAGTTCTAAAAAAAGTTTTAAATCTTCTTTTTTGTTTTTATTCAAATCATTATTTAAAATACAAAGATATGCATTCTTATTGTTTATTTTAACTGGAGCAGCTATACTCATCCATTTCTGTAAGAACTCGCAATAATTTTCATCTCCTAAAAAATAAACTGTTTCTCCAGTTTCCATTGCTAAAGAAACTGAATTAGTTCCACAACTTTTTTCTGTAAAATATACTCCTTCGGTCAAGTTATGTAAGTGAATTGTTTTTTTAATTTTTTCAGGTATATATGATTTAATTAAAATGCCTTTCTCATCAAATAATAAATAGCAATTACTATCTAAATGATAATTTTGAACAATATATTCAACGTTATGAGTGAAGATGTTGACTAGCTTCTCATTTGAGTTATAGGACTGCTCTAATATTTCTTTAGCTGCAGTTTCCTGAGGGAAATTTATTTTTTTAGAAATTCCCATTTGATAACATCTGAACCAAGAATTTTTTAAGCTGCTTAACATAAACTTGCCTCCTTTGAAGTATATTAAAGTTTTTGCGGAAAAGGTATAATATTATCTAGATTATACTCTTCGTTTTTATTTAATTCTTCTGCTCTAATTGTAATGAGTCCAACTACTACTAGACGATAAGCAATCTCAAATATTTTTTCTGAACTCCAATCTAAATTTTCTCTTAAATCAAGAAGTGTTTTTTGGCCATTAATTAAATTTAGGACTTTTTCTTCATCGCTGTTTAGATTTATTGAGTCAGCAGCCCTCTTGATTTCTGATACAGCTGGATAGATAATAATGTTGTCTGATGGGAGCAGCTGTTTAAAAATTATTTTATTCTGCACTTGTCGAGCAAGGTTTAATAATAATTCATTAAACTTATCATCAATTGTTTTTTTGTCGCTTTTTAAATTTGGGCTAAATTTAAATTCTCCTTTTTGCCAGTGTAAAAATTCAAAAAGAGCTTTTTTTCCTGTTAAGTCATCCAAAATAGCATTAATGATTTCTCCATTTTTAAAATAAATTATTCCAAACTTATTGTTTTGTTTTAGGACAAGGCCGCCGTTATGTTCAGCGGTATTTAATAATTTTAAGAGAGTAGTTATATTAAAAATCTTTAAATCCCCTTCATAACTAATAGCTTTTTTTGCAACTTTACTTACAAAATATTTTAAATCTATTCTCATTTCTTCAAGTGTTTCTGCCAGAAAAGAAAATTCATCTTTGCTTTTAACTGAAATAGGATTATTAAAATCTCCCTCAGCAATTTTTCTTGAACTTTCCACTAACTTATTAATTGGTTTGACTATATTTTTAGAAATGATTAATGAAATAAGGAGTCCAAAAATTATAAATATTATAGACATAAGATATATTTGATGACGAGTGTTATATAACATCTGATGCAAAAATGATAAAGAATATCTAAATTCTAAAAAACCCCAGAGATTATCATATGCAATTATCGGGGCTTTGACATTTAAATAATTATCATTAAATTCTAGTAGGTTATTTTTCGCATCAGGATCAATATTTATTTCCTGTCCAATAATTGATTGATCAGTCGAAATTTCAATTATTCCCTGAGCATTTGTCACAGAAACTCTATTTATGTTAGAATCAGGATCATTTTTTAAGTTATTAATAATACTTGTCAGGGAAGAATAGTTTTCCATAACTATTGGTTCAGCACTATATTTTACTATTATGTTTGCCAGTAAGTTACTGCTTGAGGTAATCTGACTTTTATAAGCTTTTTTTGTTTCTTTTAATAGCGCATAACTTATTCCAGTAACAGTTGTAATTATTAAAAGTGAGATTATTATACTTAATTTTAGATAAAAAGGGATTTTAATATCACTCAACATTTTCTCCTCCAAAATATATTTCCTGCTGCCAGAAAAGAAGATTATCTTTTTTATTTATTGCAGATGATTTTAAATTATAGTCAATTAAATTAGCGTTTTCTAATTTTATTGATGCTTCAGGTACTTCAGCAAAAAAATTTGTGGGCAAACGGTATTCACCAATTGCCGAATAAAGATTTTGTCCTTTTTCACTTAACATAAAGTCAACAAAGAGCTTTGCTTGATCAAGACTATTACTGTCTTTTATAATTGCCATACCACCAATTTCATAACCTGTTCCCTCTGCCGGTATAATTAGTTCTAAATTATATCCTTCTTTTTGAAGTTTCTGTATATCATGGCTAAACGAAATTCCAACTGCAGAATGACCTAAGGCAGCTAATTTGCTGGCCATAGCTCCAATATTTGTATATTCTTTAATGTTTTGATTAATCTGTTTAAGTATTATTTTAGCCTCTTTATCTGAAAAGCTCTGTAAAATAGTAGAAAGAATTGTATAACCTGTCCCTGAAGAAACAGGATTTGGAATAGTAATCAAATCTTTATATTTAGGATTAGCTAAATCGCGCCAACTTCTGGGTGGATTAAGGCCTAACTTTCTAAGTTTTTCAGTATTAACAGCAAAACCAATAGAACCAATATAGATTCCCCACCAGCGGTCTTGATTATCCATATATTCATAAGGTATCTGTTCTTTATAAGGCGAAGAATATTTATAGAAACGGTCTTCTTCTGCAGCTAAATAATATAATTCAGCTGGACCTCCAAATAGAATATCAACTTCTGGCCTGTAGTTTTTTTCTCTTCTTAAAATATTCAATAAAACTCCGGTTGATTTTCGAACTAATTTAGTTTTAATGCCACTATAGTTTTCAAAAGCATTTATATAGGTTTGAGCTTCATTTTGCTGTAAAGCAGTATAAACTATTAATCTATCTTCTGCAGCCTGAACACCTGAACTAAGCAGAAAAACGAGCAATAAGACAATTAATAATTTTCTGCCTGCTTTCATTTTAGCTGTTCCTTTAATCTTGCGATAATAATTGTTTCATTTAATTCTGGATTAGTATCTATAGTAATCGATAAGACCTGAGTATTTAATTTGTTTTCTAACATAAACTTTAGTACATTTTTTATTCCATCCAGTTCTTTTACTTTTAATTGTTTTAATAAAAGTCTTCCTTCTTCGGTTTTTGCAAATTCTTCTTCAGCTGGGCTTAAATTGCCGCAGCTTCTGATTATAATCAAATCATCAACTAAATATATTTTCAATTGACTTGATTTTTGACCCCAGTATTTTTTTTCTACTTTTTTAAAAATAGCCGCAATTTCATTTTCCCTGGGAGACATTTCTTTTTCATCTGTTTTTCTAACAGAATTATTTTTCATCATAGCACCTCTTTGTTAAATTGGAATTTTTTTCTAAAAACAGAAAAACCATCACCAAAAAATCCCAGAGAAAGAACAAGGAATTATTTGATGATGGTTACTCGCTAGACAGCCCTCTACCTAAAGTAGTTTGCCGTTTATCTAGTTACCATTTTAGATGTCTCTTATATTTTAACATTAAATTTAATTAAAAGCAAGATATAATTAGAATTTTTATACTATTTGCTCATTAGGTTTTTTTCTAGATTTTCTTCTAAAGAAAAAACAATTATTCTTTCACCATTTTCTGTGCTGATATCAGAATGAACTGCAAGCACATCAAGATTGGTAATATCTTTAATTAGAGTTGATAAAATTTCGCGAGAGTTTTCTATTAATTTAACTCTTAGCTCTTTGATTAATTTAACACCCGTTTCTTCTTTAGCAAGCTGCTGTTCTGCTAGAGTTAAAACTCCTTTTTCTTTTATTAAAATATTTTCCTCTATAATATATGTTTTAATATTTTGAGGACCTCGACCAATATATTCTTTTTCGAATTTCATTATAAGTTCTGAGATTTCAGCTTCAATTTGTCCTTTAGTCTTTTTTGACATAATTAAATTCACCTTTCTAAAAATTTTCACTTAAGTATTAATTCTCTAGAAATATTAGATTTCCTTTAAAAATTTTAGATAAGTTTAAACAAAAGTATAAAATTAAAGATTTTTTTAAAAGAACTATACTTTTGTATAAAGCAAAAGTCGTCTTCAAAAAAAATTTAAACCTTTGCTTATTGTGGATTAGTTTTAATTTTGTTAGTGTTTAAGATAGCAAATCAAACGGGGGGTGGAAAGTGATTTCGATTAATTTTGTTCAATAAACATAAAAAAATTAGGAGGAATTTATTTATGAAAAAATTATTTTCAAGTTTATTATTGGCTATTTTAATTATTGGTCTAATGTCAGTACCAACTTTAGCAGAAAGTGTTAATGTTTATACCAGTCTTGACGAAGAACTAGCACGTACAGTATTTGAAAAATATCAAGATGAAACTGGTGTAGATATTAGATGGGTTCGTTTATCTACAGGAGAGGCAGTTTCTAGAATGATGGCAGAGTCTGCAAATCCACAGGCCAGTATTTGGGTTGGTGGAGTAGGGCTTGGACACATTCAGGCTAAAGAAAGTGGACTTACTATTCCATTTGAAGCAGAAAATGCTCAGCATGTTCCAGCAAACTTTAAAGATCCAGATAACTATTGGACAGGAATTTATGCTGGTCCACTTTGTTTTGTAAGTAATACTGGTCGTCTAGAAGAACTTGGTTTAGAAGCACCTAAATCATGGGCCGATATAGTAAAACCAGAATATGAAAACCAGGTTCAGGTTGCTAATCCAGGAACATCTGGAACATCTTATAATGTTTTAGCTACTATGGTTCAGATTATGGGTGAAGATGAAGCTTTTGAATATATGAAAAAATTAGATAGAAGTGTAGTTCAGTATACAAGATCCGGTTCAGCTCCTGGTAAAAACGCCGCTATTGGTGAAATACCAATCGGAATTGGTTATGCACATGATCAGGTAAAACTTAAATCACAAGGTTATCCTTTAGAAATTACTTTCCCGGAAGAAGGTACAGGTTATGAAGTAGCATCTATTTCTTTAATCAAAGGTGGTCAAGAAACTGAAACAGCTAAAGATCTATATAACTGGTTGTTAAGTGAAGAAGCAGCACAAATATATGCTGATACTTTTGTAGTACCATTTAGAGATGCTGAATTACAGCCTGGTGCAGTCCCAATTTCTGAAGTAAATACAATTGATCAGGATGATGTTTGGGCAGGTAAAAACAAAGAAAGACTTGTTGAAAAATGGAACGATGAGATTTATAGCCAGTAATTTTTAAATTTTAAAATACAAGAAATTGATGGGTGGATTAATTTCTGCCCATCAAATCTTTAAAGGGGTGAAAAAATGAAAAAAAATAAAGATTCTATTACTAGAATAACTGTTGCGGTAATATTTTCTTTGATTGCTTTATTTGTAGTTTATCCTTTAATTAAAGTAATTATAGAAAGTGTTATGCCAAATGGCAGTTTTTCTTTATCTGAATATAAGTACATATTTCAAAAAGAATGGCTTCGCAGAACATTCTTTAATAGTATAAAATTAGGGGTTATTGTTGCAACTTCATCAACAATTGTTGGCTATATAGCAGCCTATAGTCTTTATAAAGTTAAATTACCGGGGCGTAGTTTTTTTAGACAGATTGTTATGCTGCCGCTTATTTCTCCACCATTTATGCTTACTATTTCAATAATTTTACTTTTAGGAAGAAATGGTTTAATCACAAAAAAGATTTTAGGAATTACAAGTTACAGTATTTATGGCCTGCATGGTTTAGTTCTTGTTCAGACTCTATGTATGTTTCCAATTGCTTATAGAGTTCTAACAGGGGTTTTAGCAAGAATAAGTCCAGAATTAGAAAATGCTGCTTTAAATCTCGGCAGCACAAAATCTTATGTTTTTCGTTCGATAACTTTTCCACTTTCAATTCCTGGAGTGGCAAGTGCCTGGCTTTTAGTATTTGTAACATCTATAGCTGATTTTGCCAATCCAATGGTTATAGCGGGTAATTATGATGTGCTTTCAGTTCAAGCCTATCTTCAATTTACAGGTATGTATAATATACCCAGAGGTTCAGCTCTGGCAATTATGCTTTTGGTTCCAGCTTTTATAGCTTTTGTGGTAGAAAAATATTGGATTTCACGAAAGTCATTTATAACAGTAACTGGAAAACCAACTGGAGCAAAACAGGATATGGTATCACCAACTACTAAAAATTTATTGCTTGGATTTTTATCTTCTTTAACCTTTGTCATACTTTTATTTTATTTAACAGTTATAGCTGGTTCATTCTTTAAATTATGGGGTATTGATTATTCTTTAACTCTAGAACACTTTAAATATTCCTGGGATGTAGGATTTGATAGTATTAAAGATACTATATTCCTGGCCAGTGTAGCAACTCCATTTACAGGTATGTTAGGAATGATTATTGCTTATTTGGTTGTTCGCAAAAACTTTTATGGTAAACATATACTTCAATTCTCTTCTTTATTAAGCTTTGCAGTACCGGGAACAGTTGTCGGTATAGGATATGTTTTGGCATTTAATGAAAAACCATTTTTGTTAACCGGTACAGCAGCAATAATAATTTTATGTTTTATCTTTAGAAATATGCCGGTTGGTTTAGAAGCTGGTATTGCTTCTTTAAAGCAAATTGATCCTTCCATAGAAGAAGCTTCTACAGATTTAGGTGCAGATAGTGCTTATACCTTTAGAAAAATTACTTTACCACTAATTAAACCTGCTTTCTTCTCAGGACTTTCTTATAGTTTTGTTAGAGCTATGACTGCAGTAAGTGCGATTATCTTTTTAGTTTCTGCCAGGTGGAATCACCTGACAACTTTAATTTTAGCTCAGACAGAAATTATGAGGCTGGGTGCTGCAAGTGTATTATCTTTGATTTTAATAGCAATAGTTATGTTTGTATTTTATTTAATGGGTAAATTTATTGGTGATGATGAAGATTTAAGTGAAATGATGACTTGATTGGAGGAGGAATAAAAATGAATGATACAGCAGTTAAATTAACTGATATTACAAAAATATTTAAATCAAAAAAATCAGATGATAAAGTTATTGCAGTTAATAACTTTGAATTAAAAATAGAATCAGGTGAACTTGTAACACTTTTGGGACCTTCAGGATGCGGAAAAACAACTACTTTAAGAATGGTAGCCGGATTTGAGACTCCAAGTTCAGGCAGTATTTTTTTAGATGGAGAAGATGTTGTCAACAGACCAGCGAACAAAAGAGATACAGCAATGGTTTTTCAGAGTTATGGACTTTTTCCACATATGAGTATTTTTGAGAATATAACTTATGGCTTAAGATTTAAAGATATGAATAAAAAAGCTGTTAAAGAAAAAGCCAGAGAAATTATGGAGCTTGTGGGTTTGAGCGGTTATGAAAATAGGAATCCAGGTGAATTATCAGGGGGACAGCAGCAGCGGGTTGCACTTGCCAGAGCTTTAGTTGTTGAGCCTAAAGTTTTATTATTTGATGAACCTCTTTCTAATCTTGATGCAAAACTAAGAGAGTCCATGCGCGATGAAATCAGAAAACTTCAGAAAAGACTTTCCATTACATCTTTATATGTAACTCATGATCAGATTGAAGCAATGAGTATTTCAGATAGAATTGTGGTAATGAACAAAGGTGAAATTGAACAAATTGGCTCTCCAGAAGAAATATATTATAAACCAGACACTAAGTTTGTAGCTGATTTTATTGGTAAGGTTAATTTTCTTAGTGGAAAGGTTAGTAAAAAAGAAGGTAATTCGATAAATATTGACTTAGGTTATAATCAAATAGAAGGAATTAAACAGAAGATAGATTTAAATAAAAATCAAGAAGTTACAATTGTAGTTCGGCCTGAATCTTTAATTCTAGCTGAGTCGGGTAAGGGATTTTTAGATGCCGAAGTTATCAGAAAAACATATCTGGGATCTTATTATCAGTATGTTCTCAAAATGCCTGATGAAAATATTATTACAGTTGATGTGGTTAATCCAATTAATAAAAAAGAGTATAATGTTGGAGGAAAAGTAAGTGTTTCGTTTCCAGTAGATGAACTTCATATTATAGCAGAAGCCTAGCAAAAAATATTTTTTAAAGTAAAGAGGTGAGTTTATAATGTTCGAATATGCTTTAAGACTTTTTTTATCAGCTATTTTGGGTGGTGTGATAGGTACAGAAAGAGAAAAAAGAGATAAAGCTGCAGGTATTAGAACTTATGCTTTAGTAGCGGTTACTTCCTGTTTGATTATGCTCACTTCTTATAATTTAGCAATGGATTTAGGTGACGAAAAGGCATATGCTGATGCTGCCCGAATTGCAGCTCAGGTTGTAAGTGGTGTCGGTTTTTTAGGTGCAGGCACAATTTTAAAAAATGACAATAAAATTAGAGGTTTAACTACAGCTGCCGGTCTCTGGTCAGTTGCAGGAATTGGCCTTGCAGTAGGGATGGGTTATTATTTTATTGCAATTATTACTGCAATAATAATTGTAATAACTTTAGCATTTATTTAAGTTTTATGGAACAAATTGAAATTAAAATTTGAAGTGATAAAATAAAGGTTTAGCCTTCTTTGGAGTTGTTTTGTTAATTATAACTTCAGAGAAGGCTTTTGATTTATTAACGTAAATTAATTGCAAAATATTTGTTTATTCTTTGATTTTAAATCTCAAAATCTGATCATCATTCTCTCGCGGCCTGCCTCTGCCATCACGATTATTTGTTAAAAAGTAAAGATAATTATCTGGGCCCAAAACTGCTGTTCTGATCCGTCCATAAGTTGACAAAGCTTGACCATCATTGAAGAGATGCTCAATTTTTTTTACATTATATTGATTATTTATTTTATTCAGCTTAATTTTGACCAGTGATTGACTTCCTAAAGTTGCTACATATAGATCTCCCTGGTAAAAAGTCATTCCAGATGGAGGAACAGCATTTTTCCACATGATTAAAGGATTAGCATATTTTCCATTTTCAAAATAACCGATTTTTTCAGGCCAGCCAAAGTTACTGCCTGCCTCAACTATTTTTATTCTATCTTTTGCTCTCAAGCCATCTTCACCAGAAGGTCCGTGGTCAGAAATAAAGAGCTCTCCTGTTTCTGGATGCCAGGCAAGTCCCTGCGGATTACGGTGGCCTAAACTGTATATTGGAGAATTACCAAATGGATTATCCTCGGGAATCTTTCCCTCAGGTGTTAAGCGCAGAATTTTACCGCCAAGGTTATCTAAATCCTGAGCAATTTCTCGATTAAAAGTATCTCCAGTAGTAATATATAGCATTCCATCTGGACCAAAAGCAATGCGCCCTCCATTGTGATTATTTCCGGCGGGAATTTCATCTATTAGAACCTCTTCCTCAACTGCCTGCTCGCCCTGATCTCTAAATCTGGAAACTCTGTTATATAAATTTCTGTTGCTTTTTGTGTAGGTATACATTAGATAGATATATGGTTCTTCAGGAAAATCAGGATGTGCGGCCATTCCCATCAAGCCACCTTCTCCTCGAGAATTAATATTTAATTCTAAATAACTATCATTTTGCAGCTTATTCTTTTCAACCTGCAGTACTCGCCCATCTCTTTCTGTGATTAGAGCTCGGTTGCTTTCTGGTAGAAAAACTAATTCCCAGGGTACATTAAGATTTCTCAACCAGCTTTCAATTTCAATATTTGCCGGTTCCAGGACAAATTCAGATTTTACATTTTGAGGAAACTCACCAACTTGGATTTGAGCTTGAAGTGAGAATGAAAAGCTTAAAATTAAGATAAAGCTTAACCAAAGCACTTTCTTTTTCATATTTAATACCTCCCAATTTTTATAATTAAAAAATTAAATTATCTTTTCTAAATATAAGTATATAATTTTTAGGGTCAAGTTTCCAAAAAGCAGTTAACATTTTCAGAAAATTATTTACAGGCTGTTAATTTATAATTTACAATTTCTTAATAATTGGATGATATAATTTAAATAAGAAAAAAAGTAGGGTGAGATAAATGAAACCAGTAAAAATCGGAGAAATTTGTAGAGAGAATAGAGGAGTAACAGTACCTGTTTCTGCTAAAACTAATAATTTAGTAGATATTTTTAATAATAATAACAGTCAAAGTATAGTTGTGCTAAAAGAAGAGCAGACAGTCGGACTTGTTATGCGTGATAAACTTTTTTATCGTTTAGGCAGCAGATTTGGTTATAATCTATATATGCACAAAAATGTTGATGCAGTAATGGATCCGAAACCCTTAATTCTAGATTTTGAGGAGTCTATTATTAAAGCCTCAAAACTGGCAATGAAACGTTCACAAGATAAGATATATGATTCAATAATAATTACTAAAAATGATAAATATTACGGCATACTATCAATTAAAGATTTATTAATTGAGGTATCAGAAATTAAGGTTGAAACTGCCAGAAATGCAAATCCTTTAACAGGTTTGCCCGGAAACTTAACAATAGAATCCAAAATAAAAGCAAGAATAAAAACTGGAGACAAGTTTTCTGTGCTTTATTTAGATCTTGATAATTTTAAAGCATATAATGACAGCTATGGTTATCGAAAAGGTGATCAGGTGATTAATTACACTGCGAAAGTTCTTAATAACTGTGCCCAAAAAATTATGGACAGCACCTTTGTTGGTCATATTGGTGGGGATGATTTTGTAATAATTACTGATGCTAAATATGATGAGTATTTGGCAAAGTTGGTTATAAAAGAATTTGATAGAGGCATTAGCAAATTTTTCAAAAGTGAAGATTTATTGAGAGGTTATATGATATGTCTTGATCGCCAGCATCGAGTAGTTAATTCTCCCCTGACTTCAATTTCGATTGCAGTAATTTCAAATCAGAATAGAAATTTAAAAAACCATTTAGAAATTAGTGATCGAGCGGCAGAATTAAAGAAAAGAGTAAAAAAATGTCTGGCAGCAATTTTATTAAAGACAGGAGGAAAGAAACTAATAATGGAGAATTTGAGTTATGCCAAAAATTTAAATTTTGATTACAGCTATCCTGATCTTTTAAAAAAAATGATCAAAGAGGCTGATTATAATACATATCTGCACAGTCAAAGACTAAAAGTACCAGCATTAATGCTGGGAGAAGCATTGGAACTTGATAAGAATGAACTAGAAGATCTGGCCCTGCTGGCTGAACTCCATGATTTGGGGAAAATGGTTATAGCAGATGATATTTTAGATAATGATGGTCCTTTAAATAAAAAGGAATGGCAGCAGATAAAAGAACATCCGGTAACAGGCTTTCAGATTGCTTATACTTCCCTAGAAATGGTTGATATAGCTGAAGGAATACTTACTCATCATGAATGGTGGGATGGAAGTGGTTATCCACTTTCTTTAAAAGGAGAAGATATACCCCTTGCAGCCAGAATAATTGCTGTTGTAGATGCCTATGATGTAATGAAATATGGGAGAAACTACAAAAGGGCAATGAATAATCGAGAAATTATAGAAGAATTAAAAATAAGTTCTGGGATTCAGTTTGATCCACTTTTGGTGAAAATATTTATTGATTTAAATTTCGAATGATTAGTTTCTTAAAACATTTAAATAATTTTAAATCAGGTAACAGCTTCTATTAATTATTTGAAGCTGTCTTTTTTTGTTGATAGATTTAAAAATGTTAGTTATAATTGAAACATAAAAGCAGCTACTAAAAAATATATAAATTTTTTTGAGAGAATCTTAGATCAAATTAAAAATCTAATAATAAAGGAGCTTAAAAAAATATGTTAAAAAATATCTTAGATGAATTAGTTTTAGTATATTTAAAAGAGCTATCTTTTGTTAAATCTAAGCTTCAAAAAGAAAATTTAAATATTTTAAAACATCTTGAGTTTGTCGTAAAAGAACTAGAAAAATTAAAACATCAATTAGAAATTATTGAAATTAAGTCAGAAACTAAACCAGTTGTTTCGTATCTTTCCCAGATTAGTCTTGAAAATAAAGCTGATGATTATAAAAAGGTCATAAAAAATCTAAAAGAATTATCTGGAAAACTTTTCTGGAGATATGGTTATCAAGAGCCTTCTCAAGAAATGATTGGAAAATATGCTTATACTGAAGTTATCGGTCCTGAGGGACCTATTTATTCGGAAGAAATGATAATAGGTTTTGTTTTATTAGCACCAGGTTTTTATTATCCAAAACATAAACATTCTCAAATTGAAGAAAGTTATTTATTTTTAAATGCTAAAACTTTGTATAATAATGCTATTTTAGAAAAAGGGTCATTTATATTAAATGAAACCGGCAAAATACATGAGCTGAGATCTGCTGCTGAAAATCCTGCTTTGATATTATATTCCTGGAGAAAACAAGGAGGAGGAAGTTTGAAAAATTATCAGCTTAATTTAGAGTAAGTTTGTGCTTATCAGGAATTTAAATTTATTATGATCATATATTTTAAAAAAGGAATGATAAAATGAAAATTGAAAGAATAAAAACTTTTATTACTTTAGTTGATTTGGAAAGTTATTCGCTGACAGCTGAAAAATTTGAGATTAGCCAGCCAGCCGTAAGTATGCAGATTAAATCTCTTGAAAAATATTTTGATACAGAATTGTTTCATAAAGAAAAAGGTGAGATTATTCTTAGTCCTGCTGGTAAAATTGTTTATCAGGAAGGTAAAAAGATTTTGAAAAGATGGGAATATTTAAGGCAGAGGGTTGAAAGTAAAAAAAATATGAAAATCAAGAAGCTGAAAATTGCTTCCAGTACTATTCCTTCGGTATATTTACTGCCAGAAATAATTTCAACTTTAAACAAAAATATTGATGATTTAAAAACTGAGGTTTCAGTTGGTGACAGCAGAGCAATGATTAATTTATTGGAAAATAGTGAGGTGGATTTAATAGTAGTTGGTTCTAAACCTCAAAATAATAAATTTAAATCAATAGAGCTCTGTAGTGACAACTTAAGTTTGATAGCACCGCTAAATCATTCTTTAATTGAACAAGAAAAAGTTTTTTTAGCTGAACTTCAAAATCAAAATTTATTAATAAGAGAAGAAGGGTCAGGAACTAGAAAAGCTACTATTTCTGCTTTTGAAGAAGCAGGTCTTAAAATGGATGATTTTAATGTTATAAGCCAGCTGGGAAGTACAGAGGCTGTTATTTCTACTGTTGAATCCGGGCTTGGTATTTCTTTTATTTCAAAAATAGCAGCTAAAAAAGCTGCTATTTGTAGAAGAGTTGCTGAAATAAAAATTGTAGATGTAGAATATGAACGCCAATTTTATTTAGCCTATAATAAAAATCGTCATGATGACTATTTAATTAATCTCTTTATTGAAGCTGCTAAAGATATTTTATAAAATATTATTTAAAGCATTTAAAGAGTGTTCTATTTCCTGCATAGTATTAAAATAGCCGATGCTGAAACGCAGGCTACCTGCTGGAAAAGTACCTAATGTTTTATGAGCAAATGGTGCACAATGCAGTCCGGATCTAGTCATAACATTATATTTTTCATCTAACTCAAAACTTAACTGGCCTAAATCTCTGGAGCCAGCTGTTATAGAAAATGTTGGCACCTGTTCTTTAAGATTGGCAGGGCCAATTATTTTTATATCAGGTATTTTCTTTAGACCTTCTAAAAATACTTTTCCCAATTTGTGTTCATGCTCTCTTATTTTTTCAACTCCTATTTTTTGGATGAATTCTACTCCAGCTTTTAAACCACTGATTCCCATTGTATTCATGGTTCCACTTTCAAATTTATCTGGTAAGAAATTAGGCTGTTTTTCCTGATCAGATTTACTGCCAGTTCCACCTTCGATTAAAGGTTCCATTTCTGCAGCCATTTTTTTACTTACGGCAAAACCACCAGTTCCAGTTGGTCCCATCAGAGCTTTATGACCTGTAAAAGCTAAAAAATCTACTTTAAGTTTTTTGAAATCAATATCATAAACGCCTGCACCCTGAGCAGTGTCAAGCATAAAATAAACATTATTTTGATCTGCAATTTCCCCTATTTTTTTAACCGGCATTATAGTACCGCTTACATTTGAAGCATATGTTAAAATAATTAGTTTAGTTTTTTTATTAATAGCTGCTTCAACTTCTTCTGGATTCAATCTTCCTTTCTGATCACATTGTATGTAATCAACATCTATAATTCCATTCTTTTCAAGTCTATTTAATGGTCTTAAAACAGAATTATGTTCCATGGTTGAGGTTATAACATGATCACCTTTTTTCAAAATCCCTTTAATTCCAATATTTAGAGCATAAGTTATGTTGTGAGTAAAAATTATTTGTTTTAAATTGTCAACATTAAAAAAATCAGCAATTGTGTTTCTGGCTTCAATAATTATACGACCTGCTTTAAGAGAATCTTCATAGCCTCCGCGCCCTGGACTACAGCCAATATTTTCATAATAGTTCAGGATTGCTTTTTTTACTACAGCCGCTTTATCTCTGCTTGTTGCTGCATTATCAAGATAAATTTTATCCATTTTTATTCCTCCTCATTTTTTGATTTAATGATTATTTTATTATAAATATTGCTAATTATAATCTTAAATGTCAGCATTAACTGTTTTTATTATATGCTCATAACTATTATATTTCAAGAATTATAAGAGAATATTATAAAAATAATAATATTACTTTATAAATTAAATCATTTATGCTATAATTTATGTGAAATGAATAATAATCATGTTTATATCTTGGGGGAGATAAAAATGAATAGCAAAAAAGGTATTATTTTCACAGGGGGAATTATTGGTATTTTAGGAGGTTTACTGGTTGTCTTTGGTAACCCAGCCAACATGGGGATTTGTGTAGCCTGTTTTATCAGAGACATTGCGGGTGCAGTTGGATTACATAGAGCAGCAGTTGTTCAAAACATAAGACCAGAAATTATAGGTTTTATTCTGGGAGCATTTTTAATTGCTCGCAGTACAGGTGAATTCAAAGTTAAAGGTGGTTCCTCACCTATAACCAGATTTGTAATAGCAATGTTTGTGATGATTGGAGCTCTTGTATTTTTAGGATGTCCTTTACGGATGGTGCTTAGATTAGCCGGAGGAGATTGGAATGCAATTGCTGGAATTATAGGATTTGTTTTAGGAGTTTTAGCTGGTTCTCAACTTCTCAAAAAAGGTTTTACTCTGGGTAGAAGTTATAAAATTAATAAGATAAATGGATATATACTACCAATTATTGCAGTTGTTTTATTGATTTTTAGAATAGTAAGACCTTCTTTTATAATTTTTAGTGAGAAAGGTCCTGGTGCAAGCTATGCATTCTGGGCAGTTGCACTTGCAGCAGGGATTATTATCGGAATCTTAGCTCAAAGAAGTCGGATTTGTATGGCAGGAGGAATTAGAGATCTTTATTTAATCAAAGATTCTCATTTAATTACTGGTTTTATTTCAATTTTTGTTTTTGCCTTTATAGTAAACTTAATTTTTGGTAATTTTAATCCTGGTTTTGCAGGCCAACCAGCAGCTCACAGTCAGTGGCTCTGGAATCTTTTAGGCATGTTTTTAACTGGTCTTGGTTCAGTAATGCTTGGAGGTTGTCCACTTCGTCAAACTATTTTGGCAGGTGAAGGTAATACTGATTCAGCAGTAGCTTTTGTTGGTTATTTGGTGGGAGCAGCTATTTCTCATAACTTTGGATTGGCTGGATCAGGTAGTGGAGTTTCTACTAATGGTAGAATAGCTGTAATTATTGGGATTGTAACTTTATTTATAATTGCCTACAGCAGTATTCAATTTAATAAAAAAGCAGCATAAATATTTTTTTAAAACACTAAGGAGGAAAACAATGAAAAAACAAAATGTAATAGTGGTAGTTGTATTAGCAGTATTATTTTTATCAATTAATGTTATTGGGGCAGCCCAGGTGGGTGCTGAGGATTTAATAGTTGTAGGTACAGGTGGTAATTACAACCCATGGTGTTTCCAAAAAGATGGTAAATTACAAGGCTTCGAAATTGATGTTTGGCATGAGATATCTAAAAGAACAGGTTATGAGGTTGAGTTTAAGATAGCTGAATTTAGTGGGTTAATGGGAATGTTAGATACAAATAAAATTGATACTGTTGCCCATCAAATGTCTATTACACCAGAAAGAGAAAAAAAATATGTCTTTACTAAACCTTATGCTTATAGTAAATATGATTTTATAGTAAAAAATGATAGTTCTTATCAATCTATGGAAGATTTAAAAAATAAGAAAATCGGTGCCTGGTTGGGTGGAAATGGTCAAAGAACTTTAGAAAATTTAGATAAGGAAAAAGAACTTAAATTAAATAAAAAATATTACGATGGTGCTCCTTTAGAAAAATTAGTTGAATCTGGAAGACTTGATGCTTGTTGGCAGTCAGCTGTTAAATCTAAATCTGTAATTGAACAGGAAAATATGGATTTAAGATTAATGGGTGTAAATACAACAATTGGAACTGAAATTAATGCTTATGCGTTTACCAAAAATAGTAATAATCAAAAGAAAATAACTGAAATAAATAAAGCTATTAATGCTATGCATAATGATGGAACATTATCTTCTTTATCAATGAAATGGTTTGATATTGAAACAACTACAAAATAATAAATTATTAATTGAAATAGATATTTTGGAGGAGTAATTTAATATGATCAAAAAAAAATTAACGGATCACTTGGTATTCAGGCTGGTGATAGCTGTTTTTACAGGTGTTCTTTTAGGGATTTTTGTAAATCAAGAATTAATGCAAATTATTTCTACAATTAAATATATTTTAGGAGAATTAATTTTTTATTCTGTACCACTTGTTATTATTGGATTTATATCACCTTCAATAACTAGATTACAGGAGAAAGCAAGTAAATTATTAGCTCAGGCTGTTTCAATTGCTTATTTGTCGTCAGTTGGAGCTGCTATATTTTCTATTCTTGCAGGGAAAATAATAATACCATATTTAAATATAGCGGAAGAAACAAGTTCATTAAAAGAGCTTCCAGAAATTATGTTTCAGCTTGATATACCAGCTATTATGCCAGTAATGAGTGCTCTTGTACTTGCTCTATTTATTGGTTTATCAGCTGCCTGGACTAAAGCAGAAATAGTTCCTAAGATACTAGAAGAAATTCAAAATATGATTTTATCATTAGTTGAAAAAATAATCATTCCAATTCTACCATTTTTTATTGCAACAACATTTGCTGAGCTTGCATATGAAGGAACTATAACTAAGCATTTACCAGTATTTATAACTGTTATACTTATTGTTTTGATTGGTCATTACATATGGTTAACTTTACTTTATGCTATTGCAGGAATGATATCCGGGGAAAATCCAATTGAAGTTGTAAAACATTATTTGCCTGCATATTTAACAGCAATTGGTACAATGTCTAGTGCTGCAACATTACCAGTATCATTAAAATCTGCTAATAAGTCTAAAGTATTAGAGAAAGAAATAACAAATTTTGCAATACCACTCGGAGCTACTATTCATTTATGTGGCTCAGTTTTAACAGAAACTTTTTTTGTTATGGTAATATCTAAAGTCCTTTATGGAAGTGTACCACCAATAACTACTATGTTTTTATTCGCTTTATTACTTGGGATATTTGCTATTGGAGCACCTGGGGTACCTGGAGGAACTGTTATGGCTTCCTTGGGTTTGGTTACTGGTATATTAGGTTTTGATCAAACAGGTGTAGGTCTAGTTTTAACAATATTTGCTATTCAAGATAGTTTTGGAACTGCCTGCAATATAACGGGAGATGGAGCTATTGCTTTAATGCTTACGGGATTAAATAAAAAGCAGGCTGCATAATTTTATAAATTATTCTTTTAAATTCAATAATATATATAATAATGAAAGAGGCTGAAAATAATAATGTTTGATATTAATTATGCTATAAATTTATTCCCATTTATGATTAAAAAATTAAATATAACCTTAAGTATATCTTTATTATCATTGATGTTTGGGTTAATAATAGCTTTGATTATTGCCTTTATCTGCAATTGCAAATTTAAAGGATTATATTCTTTGGCAAAGATATATGTCTCATTTTTTAGGGGAACACCTTTAATTACCCAATTGTTTTTTCTCTATTTTGGTCTTCCACAAATCATACCTTTTTTTAATCGAGTTAATGGTTTTACAATTGCGATAATTGGCCTGAGTCTTAATTCAGGAGCTTATATGTCTGAAGCCATTAGAGGTGCTATTTCATCTATTGACAAAGGTCAGATGGAAGCTTCTTTGTCTGTTGGGATGAGCTATTTTCAAGCTATGAGAAGAATAATAATGCCTCAAGCTGCCAGAGTAGCAATTCCAACCCTTTTTAACAGTTTTATTAATATTATAAAAGGAACAGCCTTAACTTTTACAATAGGAGTTACTGAAGTTATGGCTACAGCTAAGATGGAAGGAGCTTCTTCTTACAGGTATTTTGAAGCATTTGCAAATGTAATAATAATATATTGGATTGTGGTTCAATTATTTAGCTTTATCCAGCAAAAAATTGAAATAAAGATGAGCAAAGCATATTAAGGTGGGTATATATGATAAAGATTGAAAATCTCTATAAAAAATTTAATGATCTTGAAGTACTAAAAGGAATTAACTTAGAAATTAAAAAAGGTGAAGTTATTGTAATAATTGGTCCATCAGGTACAGGTAAATCGACACTATTAAGATGCTTAAATTATTTAGAAAGTCCAGATAGTGGGATAATTGAAATTGGAAATATGAAAATAGATACTGAAAATGTGACTAAACATGAAATTTCTGCACTGAGAAGAAATAGTTCTATGGTTTTTCAAACTTATAATTTATTTAAAAACAAAACAGCTTTAGAAAATATAACTGAATCTTTGATTACTGTAAAAAAAATAAATAAACAAAAAGCGGAAAAAATTGGACTAAATATCTTAGACCAGATAGGTTTAAGTGATAAGAAAGATAATTATCCTTCTCAACTATCAGGAGGACAGAAACAAAGAATTGGAATTGGAAGAGCTATGGCAGTAAACCCAGAAGTTATTTTATTTGATGAACCTACTTCATCCTTGGACCCTGAACTAGTTGGTGAAGTGTTGGATGTTATAAAAGCTCTAGCTGAAAAGAATATGACTATGTTAATTGTTACTCATGAAATGGGTTTTGCTAAAGAAGCTGCAGATAGAGTTATTTTTATGGATGAAGGAAAAATAATTGAAGAAAATGAAGCAGATATAATATTCGATAGTCCTCGAAATGAAAGAACAAAGAGATTTTTAAATAAAGTTTTATAGTTTTACAATAAAAATTTTTTATATCATTTTAAAGAATTTTTTAAATTAAATATCACTAATTAATTTAGGAGGAAAAAATAATGAAAAAAGTAGATGCTCGTGGACGTTCTTGTCCGGAACCTGTTGTGATGACTAAAAATGCTTTAGAAGCTAATCAAGAAGATTTAGAGATACTTGTTGGAGAAGAAGTTGCAAAAGAAAATGTTAGTCGTTTTGTCAGAAAATCAGGGGCTGAAGTTGAAGCAAGTGAAATTGAAGATGGCTATAAGCTGATCGTAACAAGATAATTTAAGTAATAAATGGGGGTAAATAATTATGAAAAATAAATTTTTAACGAAAACGTTATTAGTATTGTTGATAGGTTTAATATTTAGCACATCATTTGCGGTTGGGGCAGCTGATGTTCCAAATTTAAAAGTTGGATATGTATTTACTAATCATCAAACACCATTAATGGTTGCAGCAAAAAAAGGCAAGGCTGTTGAAGCAGATGGAGTTTACTTAAAAGAGATTGTTAGCCGAAAGAAATATGCTTTAATCAAAAAAGATAGAACTTTAGCTAATTTGGAATTGATTGAATCTACAAGTGGTTCAGAAACAATGACCATGATGGCACAAGGACATTTAGATTTAGGTTTTGCATCTAGTGCAGCTAATATCACAGCAATTGATAAAGGCATTAATATTAAAATGTTATGTCCAGTACATACTGAAGGAATTGGATTAGTAATAGCTAAGAATTCTTCAGTAAATAATTGGGATGAGTTTAAAGCTCTTTTGGAAAATAGTCAGGAACCAATTAAAGTAGGATATCATTCTCCAACTAGTGCACCTTTAATTTTATTTGAAGCTGCAATTAAAGAAAATGGAATTTCCTATACCAGTAATCCACATCAACAAGATGCAGATATTTTATTGGTAGATTTAAAAGGAACAAAAAACTTAATACCAGCATTAAACAGTAAGCAGGTAGATGCGTGGGTTGGTCCATCGCCTTATCCTTCTTTAGCAGTTACCGAAAATATTGGTAAAATAGCATTACAGATGAAAAACTTACCACCAAAAGGTAAATGGTATGATTTCCCATGTTGTGTTCTTTCTGCAGATGATAAGGTAATTAAATCTAATGAAGAAGTTGTTCAAAGTTTAGTTAGTGTAATTAATAGTGCAGCAAATTATTCTGATAAAAATAAAGCTGAAGCAGCTAAAATAACTGCTAAATGGACAGGTGTACCAGAAGAAGCAGCACAAATGTCAAGTATTAAATATACAGCAAAAGTAAATAAAACTTGGATTGATAATGTTGGCCTGGTTTATAATTCTTTGCAAAGCTCAAATAGATTAAATGGAAGTTTTGAGACGAAGAGTTATTCAGAAATAAAAGAAATTTTATATGATTTTACTTTTATCAATAATGTTACAAAAACTAATTAATTAATGAAATAACATTTGCCTGACTCTTTTGAGTTAATTAGTTCTTTAAGTAATAATTTATAAAAGAGTTAGGTTCATGCAGAATAATATACGAGATGATTATTCAGTTCTATAAGACTTTAAATCCGGAGGTATGGTAATGGAAGAAGTTTTAAGCAAAGCAAGAAGTGATCAGAAGATATATATCAATTTAAAAGGATTTGTATATCCAATCATTATCCCAATAATATTTCTTTTTGTCTGGCAGGTATCGTCAGTTAAAATTGATAATAAAATTATTTTACCTTCTATAATCCAGGTTCTAGATGTTTTAACAAATCCAACTAAAGATTTACTGAGTATGGGATCATTAATTAGTAATGTGTTTATTAGTATTATAAGAGTCAGCATAGGTTATATTTTGGCGGCTTTAATTGCGATTCCTCTTGGGGTAATAATTGGTTATTCAAAAAAAGCAGAGGAGCTGTCAATGACTTTTTTAAATTCATTTCGTCCTATAGCACCTTTAGCTTGGGTACCATTAGTCTTAGCTTGGTTTGGCACTTCAAGTATGGCTAGTTTTTTTGGTTTTGATTCTGGTGTTTTATATATTTTTTTCAGTAATATAAAAAATGCAATGATATTCATTATTTTTATAGGTGCTTTTTATCCGATTCTGACAAACAGTATTTATGGGGTTAAGAGTGTACGTAAGATTTTGATAGATTCTTCTTTAACCTTAGGAGCTAATAAACTAGAAATAATTTTAAAAGTGTTACTGCCTGCAGCAATGCCATCTATTGTAACAGGATTAAGAGTTGGATTGGGTATTGCCTGGATGTGTTTAGTTTCAGCAGAAATGTTACCCGGCAGTATAGCAGGAATTGGTTACTTGATTAACCATGCATATACAATTGCTAGAACTGATGTTGTAATCTCAGGGATGATAGCTATTAGTATAGTTGGTGGTATTTTTAATTATATGTTTATTATTATTGAAAAAAAGTTTTTTAAGTGGGAGAGTTTGTCAAATTAGGAGGATTATTGTTGAATCAGATTATAAAGCTCAAAGGTATTAATAAAACGTTCCTTTCACAAAATAATTCTAGCATTAAGGCCTTAAAAAACATTAACTTAAATATAGCTGATAATGAATTTGTATGTTTGATAGGACCAAGTGGCTCAGGTAAATCTACTTTGTTAAGATTGATGGCCGGTTTAGTGCAGCCCACTAAGGGTAAATTAGAGGTTATGGGTAGAAATATAAAAAAGCCAATCAAAGAAGCGGCTATGGTTTTTCAACAATATTCTTTATTACCGTGGAGAAATATAATAGAAAATGTTGCTTTTGGTTTAGAAATTAGAGGAGTTGCCAAAGAAAAAAGATATAAAATAGCCAATAATATTCTTAAAAAATTTGGCTTAAAGGGATTTAATGAAAGTTATCCTTATGAACTTTCTGGTGGAATGAAACAAAGGGTGGCTATTGCAAAAGCGATTGCTATTTCTCCTGAAATTATTTATATGGATGAACCTTTTGGAGCTTTAGATGCTTTTACCAGAACTAAGATGCAAAATAGTTTTAAAGAATATTGGGTTGAAGATAGAAAAACTATTGTTTTTGTAACCCATAGTGTGGAAGAGGCTGTTTTTTTAGGAACTAGAGTTATTGTGATGAGTGCTAGGCCTGGTCGTATAATTGGAGATTATAAAATCGATCTTCCCTATGCTAGAGATAAATGGAATTCAGATTTTGGTCAATATGTCAAAAAATTTACTAAACTAATAAATGCAAATAGCAAGTAATAAAATAATTTTTATGATTTATATCAGTGAAAATATTAATTTTTTTATAGAAGGCTGGGGGTTAAAAATGTTAATTGATATTCATATGCATGAAAAAAAATATTCATCTGATAGTTTTGTTTCTTTAGAAGAAATAGTTGCTAAAGCTAAATCTATAGGTTTAGATGGTATTTGTATCACTGATCATGAGAGTAATCAAATTAAAGCTGAAGCAGCTGAGTTATCTGCTAAAGAAGAGTTTCCAGTTATAGTGGGGGCAGAAGTTTTGACTCAAGCAGGAGACATTCTTGTTTTTGGTCTGAATGATTTACCTAAAGAGAAAATTCCAACTCAGGATTTAATTGATTTAGTAAATGAAGCAGGAGGAATTGCTATTGCCGCCCATCCTTTTAGAGATAATGGAAGAGGAGTTGGAGAGAAAATCAGAAACTTATCTGGTTTAGCTGGAATAGAAACTTTTAACGGCAGTACTAAACCTGATCACAATTTTCAAGCTTACAGTTTGGCTTTAGAGTTAGACCTACCATGTTTAGGTGGCAGCGATACCCATGTAATTGAGAGAGTAGGTAAATTTGTTACTTCTTTTCCTGACTGGGTTAGTACTACTAAAGATTTAATTAAAGCAGTAAAAAACAATGAAGTAATGCCGGTTAATTATAATCATAAAGAGATATCCAATCGTGAGATCAGCTAAGATTGAGGTGGGATAAGATGAAAAAGATACTCCATATTTTAGCTCAACGTCCTGAAAAAACAGGTAGCGGTATTTTTTTGCAGAATATAGTCAAAATAGCAGCTGAACAGGGATATGAACAAGCAGTTATCAGTGGAGTTCCAGCAGATTTAGGAAAAGTTGAGTTTGGAGCTATAGCTGAACAGAAGTTTTATCCAGTTAAATTTGAAACTGAAAGAATTCCTTTTCCGGTAGTTGGAATGAGTAATGTTATGCCTTATCGGAGTGAAAAATATAAAAATTTAACAGCTGAAATGCTTAAAAAGTGGAAAGCAGGATTCAAAGAAGAAATAACTAAAGCAGTGGAAGAATTTAAGCCAGATCTGATTTTAGCTCATCATCTTTGGATTTTGACTTCTTTGATTTCGGAGTTAGTGACTGAGATTCCAATTAAAGCCATCTGTCATGGAACTGGATTAAGACAGTTAAAACAAGCTGAAAAATTTGCTGATTATGTTACTGCAGGCTGTAAAAAAATTGATATAATTTTTGCACTCCATAGTGATCAGAAACAAAAAATAAGCCGTCTATATGATATTAACCTTGAAAGGATTTCAGTCGTTGGCAGTGGTTATGATTCTGATATCTTTTATCCTTCAGATAAGAGTCAGTCTTCAAAACCAATACAGATTGTTTATGCCGGTAAGCTAAGTTCTGCTAAAGGACTTAAATCTCTGATTCGTGTCTGCAGCAAACTTAGTTCTGAATTTGATTTAGAACTTAAACTTGTAGGTGGCGGCAGTGGAGAAGAAGCAGAATGTATAAAAAAATTAGCATTAGCAGCCGATTGTTCGATTGAAATGCCGGGAGTTGTTTCTCAGGTTAAATTAGGAAAAATATTTAGAAAATCTGATATTTTTTGTTTAGCTTCTTTTTCCGAAGGTCTGCCGCTGGTATTAATTGAAGCTTTAGCTTCTGGCTTGCGAGTAGTAACTACTGATCTAGCAGGAGTTAAAAGCTGGCTGGGAAATCAGATAAATAAGACTGGAGCTGTAGAATATGTGGAACTTCCTCAATTAAAAGAATCACATATTCCAGTGGAATCCGAATTGTTTGATTTTGAAAATCGTTTAAAGATTGGACTTAAAAACCAGATTGATAGACTAAGAAGTGGAAATGATTTGGATGGGCCAGAGTTTAGAGAAACAGTTAAAAGATGGTCCTGGGCTGAGGTATTCAAAAATATGGAAGACAACTTTTAAAAATATTAATTGCTAAAAAAATATATAATTTTTATAAATGATCTGGAATACTGATTTAAAAAATAAAAGACACTAAACTAAAAAATTGGAGGAAAATAAATTATGCAGAGTATAGAAGAAATTTTTGACGCTTTAGATGGAGAATTAGAAGGACATGGTCCAATTGCAATGAAGGATATGGTAGAAAAAGAAGGGAAGAATGTTGTGGGTACCTATTGTGTTTTCACCCCTTATGAAGTTATTAGAGCAGCTGCTGCAGTACCGGTAACCCTCTGCAGCACAAGCAATGACACCATTGATGAGGCAGAAAAAGATTTGCCCAGAAATTTATGTCCCTTGATCAAATCAAGTTATGGATTTGCAATTACCGATAAATGCCCATATTTTCATTTTGCAGATATTATTGTTGGTGAAACAACCTGTGATGGCAAGAAAAAAATGTACGAATACTTAGATGAAGTGACACCTGTTCATGTGATGCAGCTACCTCAATCATCTGAGCGAGAAGCTGATTTTGAATTTTGGAAAAATGAAGTAGTATTATTAAAAGAAAGATTAGAAGAAAAATTTGAGACAAAAATTACCGAAGAGCGTTTAGAGGCAGAAATAAAAATTAAAAATGAAGAAAGAAATACCTTAAAAGAATTTTATGAGCTGGCAAAATTAAATCCTTCTCCGATTTATGGAACTGAAATTTTTAAAGTTTTAAATAGATCTAATTATACATTTGATAAAGAAATAGCAAATGAGAGAACAAAAGCAATAACTGAAGAAGTATTAGCTAAGTATAATCAGGGAGAAAAAAGAATTAGTGCAGAGGCTCCCCGTATTTTAGTTACAGGCTGTCCAATGGGGGCTGCAACCTTAAAAGTTATTGAAGCAATTGAAAACAATGGGGGTTCTGTAGTCTGTTTGGAAAATTGTACTGGTTTAAAGCCGAATGAAGATACTGTAGATCAGGACAAAAATCCAATCGATGCAATTGCAGAAAAATATTTAAATACGCCCTGTTCTTGTATGAGTCCTAATGATAATCGGGTTGAGTTAATAAACAGATTGGTAGAAGAGTACCAGGTTGATGGAGTTGTAGATATGATTTTACAGGCCTGCCATACTTATAATGTTGAGACAAAAAGAATTAAAGACGAGCTTAAAGAATCTAATACTCCTTATATCAATATTGAAACAGATTATTCAGAATCAGATAAGGGTCAATTAGCAACTCGTTTAACTGCATTTTTAGAAATGCTGTAAAGGAGATATAAAATGTATTATATTGGAATTGATATTGGTTCAGTTGGCTGTAAAGGAGTTCTTTTTAAAGATCAAATTGTGGATAAGCAGTTATTACCTACGGGCTGGAATCCTCAAAAAAGTGGGGAACAAACACTCAATTATTTATTAGAGGCTAATAATTTGAAAGCTAAAGATATAAAGGGAGTTGTAGCAACCGGTTATGGCCGAGTTTCCCAGCAGTTTGCTGATAAAACTGTGACCGAAATAACCTGTCATGGTAAAGGCGGTTATTATCTTAATAATAAGATTAGAACGATCATTGATATAGGTGGTCAGGATAGTAAAGTAATATCTTTAAATGATGATGGTGATGTTATTGATTTCGTGATGAATGATAAATGTGCTGCTGGAACAGGAAAATTTTTGGAGATGACAATCAATTCTCTAGAAGAACAAATTGATAACCTGGATAATTTAATAAAAGATGATAAAAAAGCTAAAATTAGCAGTATGTGTGCTGTTTTTGCAGAGTCAGAAATCATTTCTCTTTTAGCTGATGGAGTCAGCAAAAGCGAAATAGCTGGGGGTATTATTGATTCGATTATCAATAGAATTAATATTTTGTTGAGCAAGATTACTTTTCAGGAAGATGTTCTTTTCACAGGTGGTCTGGCTCAAAGTGAAGTTATTAAAAATCAGCTGAGTAAAAAGCTGCAGACAAAAGTCTTTAGTTATTCAAATTCTCAATTTGCTGGTGCTATTGGGGCAGCTTTAATCTCAAAGAACAAGTACTAAATAAAATGCTGCAAATTTTAAAATAATAATTTTTTGAGTTATCATTATTTTAGTTTGAAGACATTAAATTTATTATAAAGGAGCAAAAATTTTGAAAGAGTATAATATAATCTTTACTTTTTATTCGACTCATCTGGCTTTAGCATTTGAAAGAGAGCTAAAAAGTAGTGAAATAAATGTAAAAATCACTCCAGTGCCAAGACAGATTAGTTCTTCCTGTGGTTTATCGGGAAGAATTAATGCCCGAGATTTAGAAAGAGTTAAAGAAGTTTGTAGTGATAATCAAATAGAATATGAGGATATATACCAAATTGAGGGAGAAAACTTCAAAAAGATTAAAGTTTGAAAATGATAAGATAAAATTGAAATTAAATACTATTATTGATAAAATCAATAAAGTAGTCATATAATTTAAGAATAGAGGGATATTAGGATGATAAACAAATTAAAATCAATCATTTTTGGCCCAGACTATAGTGAAATGCATAAGAATTTTGAAGATGATATAATTGATCTCAACAGTATCAAAGAAAAAGCAGAAAATTATTATCAAAACGGTGATTTTTACTGTTCGGAATCGATAATTAAAACTTTTATTGAAGAATTCAACCTTGATCTATCAGATGATGTAATAGCTATGGCTTCTGCGTTTCCTGTTGGCATGGGTAATTCTGGCTGTAGTTGTGGAGCAGTCATTGGGGCTCAGATGATGCTTGGCTATTTTTTTGGTAGAAGGCAGGCAGGAAGCAATAAAGTAAATAAGACAATGGAGCTTTCAGCTGAATTACATGATTATTTTAGAGATGCACATGGTTCTCTCTGCTGCAGAGTTTTAACTAAAGATTATAAACTTGGCTCTAAAGATCATATTAAACAATGTGTTGATTTTACGGGTGAGATGGCCTATGTGGCTGCTAAAAAAATATGTAAAGAATTAGATCTAGAATATATAGAGTAAAATTTGAGATTATAATTAATTAAAAAATTGGAGGAATTGCTAATGAAAGAAATTGATGCTAAAGGTTTAGCCTGTCCCAAACCAGTTGTACTTGCTAAAAAAGCTATAACTTCTAATCAGGAAGTACTGGTGATTGTTGATAATCAGACTGCTGCTTCAAATTTAACTAAATTAGGTAAGAAAATGGGAGCTGAAGTTTCAGTTGTCGAAGAATCAGAAACAGAATTTAAAGTCATGTTTAAAAAGAAAAAAAGTAGTGACAACGAAACTGATGGCTCAGAATCAGAAAATAATGGAGCTAAAATTTATTTAATTCCATCAGATACTATGGGAGATGGAGAGCGAGAATTGGGTCAAATCTTAATTAAAGGTTTTATTTCTACTATCAAAGAATTAGACCCTCTACCTGAAAAAATTATTTTCCTTAATTCTGGAGTTAAATTAGCGACCAAAGAAGATATAGTTTTTTATCTAAAAGAACTTGAGGAGCAGGGAGTTGAAATACTTCTTTGTGGAACCTGTGTTGATTATTATGGACTGCAGGCAGAAGTAGGGGTAGGAGAAATAAGTAATATGTTTGAAATTGCTGATAACCTTAACCGCAGAGATGTTGTTACAGTTTAAGCTAGAGTAAGCTTTAAGCTTTTTGAAATGAATTATTAGATTTACAACTAGAAAGTTGGTGTTAAAATGGAAAAAATAAAGTTAACTGATTATAGTAAAACTTCTGGTTGAGCAGCTAAGATGGGCCCTAGGGCTCTGGCGCAGGTTCTGCGTCATGTTAGTTTTCCTGCTGATCCGGAAAAATTACTGATTGGTTTAGATAAAGCAGATGATGCGGCTGTTTATAGTTTGACTGATGATCTTGCTTTGATTCAGACCCTTGATTTTTTCACCCCAGTAGTAGATGATCCTTATTTGTTTGGTCAGATTGCTGCTGCAAATGCTTTAAGTGATGTATATGCGATGGGTGGTCAGCCTATTTTAGCAATGAATATAGTAGGTTTTCCTTCCTGTTTAGAGGGGAAAATTCTTTCGCGTATTCTGCAGGGTGGTGCTGATAAGGTCAAAGAAGCAGGTGCCAATTTATGTGGTGGTCACACTGTAGTAGATGAAGAACCTAAATATGGACTTTCTGTAACAGGTATAGTTCATCCAGATGATCTGCTAAGTAACTCTGGCATTAAAGAAGGAGACCTTATTCTTTTAACCAAACCACTGGGAACAGGTGTTATGATTTCTGCACTTAAAGGTGGTTTTATAGAAGATGCTGAGAATAATCCAGCAGTAAAGTCGATGTTAACTTTAAATAACAGAGCTTTAAACTATTTTGATCAATATCAGATCAATGCTTGTACAGATGTAACAGGTTTTGGTTTGATTGGTCATTTACTTGAAATGTCTGAAAACAGCAGTTTAGAAATTCAAATTGATGCTGCAGAGATCCCTGTTTTTGCAGATGCAAGAGAATTCAGTGAATTTGGACTGCTGCCAGCAGGTGCTTATAAAAATAGAGATAATTATCAGGAGTTTGTAGCTGAAAGTGGTGAAAGAGATCAGACGCTTTATGATTTAATGTATGATCCCCAGACTTCAGGTGGGCTCTTAATTTCAGTAGCAGAAGAAGATGCAGCAGATTTCTTAATTGATCTTTATACTGAAGATATTGAAGCAGCTGTGATTGCAAAAGCTGAAAAAGGAGAAAAGGGAATTAAAATAAAATGGAATTAAGATAAAATTGAATTAGTAAACCTATCCAACTAAGTCTTTGACTTAGTTGGATTTTCTTTCTTAGAAAGGGATTCTTCTTTATTAGAGTTTTAATAAAAACTTAATATTATAAAAATTTATGAAAAATAAATTGACAAAACAATTTTGTTTCTGTATAATAATAATTGCAAGTAATTGTGAAAAAAATATTTTATAAAGTTAAATATTATGGTTGAAGGATACAGGAGAGAGCATACTTTTATGCCGCCGAAGGAGTAAAATTTTTATTTGCTCAAAATAAAAATTGAAACTCTCAGGTAAAAAGGACCGTATCTGGACATAACTCTGGAAAGTTTGTTATTTCAAAAACACCGAAGGAGCAATCTGTTTTATACAGATAATCTCTCAGGTCTACGGACAGAGCAGTAATGGGTTTATTACTCCATTGCTGCTCTGTTTTTTTTGTTCCCAAAAGGAGGAGTTTATGAAAGAGCTAGTTATCATTACAAATAATCCTAAAATAAAAGAAAAATTTGAAGAACTAAAAATTGATTTTGTGGATAACCTTTCTGATGTCTATAATAAAAGTAGGGATTTAGTACACCAAAATTGGAAATTAATATCTCATCCGTTGGCAGGTAGTGTTAAACCTGCTCAGAATCCCTATAGGAGTATAATTATGGCTCCGGCTAAAAAATTAGACTTTTATAGTTTAAATACTATAGAAAATGCTATTCAAAAGCTAAATCAGTTTAATAA
>NZ_QBLR01000232.1:0-5451 GCF_003070835.1 Halanaerobium sp.
ATACTGTTGGGCTAACAGGATTTTAAGCCTGTGGAGATGGTGGGTTACCACTTCTAAGAAGCAGGAATCCTCGAGGGCTTGCCCCGAGGAGGGTCAAATTAATGAGGTCTAAAAAATTAACTTTAATTTCTGTAGTTCTAAGTCTTATATTTTTAATTAGTCTGCTGATGACAGTCAATACTTATGTTCTGGCCCAGGATGGTACAAAGACGACTGTAACAGCTAAAGGTAAAGGAATTTGGATTTTGCCTGGATTAAGAAAATTAGATCCTGAAATTTTTGGTACTCCTGATAAACCTTTGAGACTTGAGGCAGTTCCTCTGGAAAATAGAGTTGTTAGTGAAGATGGAGAAAGTTTTACGACCACAAAGAATCCTGGACCTTTTTCTAATAATGTAAAAGAAATTACTGGTAAGTTGAATATCGAAGTCTGGGATAGGACAATATTAGATACTCCTAAATCTCAGGATATTGCAGCTCTTACAGCTGAGTTTACTGATCCCTCAGGTAAAAACACCTATCAGGTTAAACTTCAGAAGTTAATACCGGTAGGTCCTGATCACCAGTTCTTTGGTGGTGCTGGAACAAATATATTTATGCACGGGACAACTGGTATTGGTGACCCCCAAATGCCTAATAGTTGGAGTTATCTCACATTATGGGGTATGGGAAATTTCTATAGAAATGGAAAACTTTTAGATACCAACAGAATAGTTCATGTAATGGTTACTCAAAGATTAAGAGATGAAAATTATAAGCTTGGTTTCGGCATTGCTCAGCAGGATGAGTTAGAAATCCATTTAATAATGCCTAATGAAAAAGTTTCAGAAGGTCATCCAGTAGTTTCCCCACTTCCAACTCAATTTAAGCTGCCTAATGGTCAGAGCCAACCATTTATTCATGTTAATTTCTATGAAAATATTGAGGTTAAGGGAAATAAGTTTCTTGAGTAAATTCGAGCTTAGCTAGTCCTGAGTTTTAAGTGAATAACAAATAGTTTTTAATCAGGCTGGAGTTTTAGCTCCAGCCTTAACTTTGCATAAAAGTGCTGACTAATATACTCGGAAACTAAGTTAGAATAGTTATAAAAAACAAATTATGCAGTTAAATTATAATGACTTATAAATGGCCCTTCCTTTAGGAGGGAGTTTAATGTCCAGACAGTTATTTCCATGATCTCCTTTAATCACTTCAATTTCTTTTCCTATTTGTTCTTGAGCTGATGAATAAAGACAGACAAACTCATCACCCAAGTTATGGAGCTCATTATCTACAATAACTTTTGAACTCTGCTCTCTATCTAACTCACAATTGATGGCTAAAAGAAGTTCTTCCTGACTGAGAATCCTGGACCAGGCTATGATTTCTGTACAGCGGCCTCCATTTGCAGCTGGAAGATGAAAATTAGCATCTTTTTCATTTGAAATTTCTCTTAAATACTGGCGTCCAATTCTTAAATTAATATATTTTTTCCTGAGCCCTGCAAGTTTTTTCATTTCCTGGTAAATCGGATTATTCTGGTCAAAAAAACTTCTGTTCCGGGTTCTAAAAGCCCCAAAATCACCACCGAACATAGCTTCCCTGATATATTTATCACTGTTACCACTGCCATCAAATCCCTGTTCAGTCCCATAATAGACACAGGGGATACCGGCTGTAAAGAAATTAAGAAAGATGGCGTTTTTCAGCAGTAAAGCTGTTTTCTTATCGGCAGCAAATCGTGCTTTATACTGCTGCTGATAAACCATATCATGATCATCAAACATAGTAATTACATTTTTATGGTACCACTGATGTTTTCCTTCACTAAGAACGTTAGAGTTAGTAAAAATAGAAAAATAATTTTCAGCTGAGTAATATCCTTTGGCCACATTCTCAAGATTTTCGGGTATTTTATTTATCCCTAAAGCTGCATTGAGACCTGTCTGCTCACAGATCATTTTTGCAAATTCCATACCACCTGTAATTTCACCGATAATAAAGAAGTTTTTCTTACCTAAAGTCTGAGCGAACTCTTTGATCTCAGTTGTAAAATAGCGGGTGGCTCCTGGGCTTAAATGTTTTACCGTGTCCAGTCTGAAGCCATCTAAATCAGCATAAGTAATCCAGTATTTATAACAGTCAATCATTGTTTTTAAAGCAGTAGAAGCCTGGTAGTTATTTAATTTTCCCTGACCGGTGTTAATATTTTTTAACGATAAAAAGTCACCTTCTCTGAATTCAGGATCATTATCCCAATCTCTGATATAACCTTTACGGGTAAAAGTGTCTAAATCAAATAATTCCTGGGGCCAGATGCCGCCATCAGGATAGTTTTGTTCAAAGTTAACATTATAAAGCAGAGGAGAAATCAAAGCATTAAATAATTAAATTAATTTTATGAAGATAGCTGATGATAATATTATGGGAAAGAAGATAGTTATAAAAAATTAGCCGAGAGTGTTAAAGCTATATTGTGGGAATATAATATTAAAACTGATAACTAAAATTATGTTTCTCCCCAGTCAGAAACAATACTGGATATAAAATGGAAGAATGGACGAGGGGGGTTTTGGGATAGATCAGGTACACGAAGATCATAGAGAGTCAGCAAAAAGTTATTGTTTAGAGTGCAGTGCTAGAGAAGAAAATAATTCAATCACCTATTTGACAAAATATTTATAATGTGTTTTAATATAGGAAAAGAAAATATTTCTGTTGTCTAATCTCAACCGAGAGCGGAGGACCCACTTTTTGGGGCGAATCTATATTAGAAGAAGACCTTTACTTCTAGCCCGTCAGCTAACTCCGTAGACCTTAAATAAAGGACAGACTTGATGCCACCATAATATTTATTTGGTGAAACTTAATTACTGGCACTACAGTCTATCTGTAGTGTTTTTTTGATTATATAGAGCTTTTTTTACTTAATAATTACATATATCTGTTTTGAGAGGAGTAGTAGAGAGAATGAAGATCAGTAAGAAAAACTTAACCCCGGCTCAGTACTTAGTATTTGGCTATTTTATCATAATTATGCTGGGGGCAATACTTTTAATGCTGCCAATTTCTACAACAGATGGGCAGGGCTTAAGGGCAGTAGATGCAGTATTTACAGCTACTTCTGCCACCTGTGTGACAGGTTTGATTGTTGTAAATACTAAAGAAGCCTTTACTCATTTTGGTTCAACTGTTATTATGCTTTTAATCCAAATTGGTGGTCTTGGTATCATGTCGATGTCCACCTTATTTGCCTTTATAATTGGGAAGAAGATTAGTTTAAAAGAAAGATTAATTATTCAGGAAGATCTAAATCAGTATCAGATATCAGGAATGGTGAGGCTGGTCCAGTACCTGCTCGGATTTACCTTTGCCATTGAGGGAACTGCTGCAGTTATTTTATTTTTTCGTCTGGTTGAAGATTATCCAACAGCAAGGGCAATCTATCTGGCTATTTTCCATGCTGTATCTGCTTTTAATAATGCTGGCTTTGATCTGTTTGGGAACAGCCTAGAGAATTTTACCGGTGATATAACAATAAACTTTGTTATTATGGCCTTAATTATCCTAGGTGGTATAGGTTTTGGGGTAATGGTAGAGGCTTATAACAGGGTCAGGTTTAAAAAATCAACTCTACAGACTAAACTAGTTCTCGTCATAACATTAGCCCTTTTAATCTTTGGTTTTATTGTCTTTTTTGCTTTAGAATATGATAACACTCTCGCTGGTTTACCACTACTTGATAAAACACTGGGAGCAATGTTTTTATCTGTAACACCAAGAACAGCGGGTTTTAATACAGTCCCGACTGGGGCTTTAAAACAATCTTCACTTTTTATTATTATCATCTTAATGTTTATTGGTGCTTCACCCGGTTCAACAGGTGGAGGTATCAAGACAACCACTTTTGGAGTGATGCTTGTTACCCTAAAGAACATGATAACAGGTAAAGAAGATATGGAAGTATATAACCGCCGCTTTGAAAAAAAGATTATCTATGAAGCCTTTACTATTACAATGCTGGCTGCCGGTCTGGTTGTCTTAGTAACTACTTTGTTACTGATAATCGAAGACTTTCAATTTGTTGATGTTTTATTTGAGACAGTTTCTGCCTTTGGTACAGTGGGCCTTTCAACAGGGATTACCGGTCAGCTATCTGATATCAGCAGAGTCTTAATTACTATCACGATGTTTGCAGGAAGAGTTGGTCCACTTACTCTAGCACTTGCTTTTGGAGAAAGAGTAAGAAAAGGAAAGTATCATTACCCAACAGAAAAAATAATGGTTGGTTAATTTAGATAGGGGGGAAAATAAATGAAGCAGTTTGTTGTTGTAGGATTGGGAAGATTTGGAGCCAGTGTGGCTGCTACTTTGGCTGAAAATGGACATGATGTCTTAGCTATTGATCGCGATCCCGAAAAAGTTCAGGCAATTAGTGGAGATGTAACTCATGCGGTAGAAGTTGATGCTACCGATGAAGAAGCGTTAAAAACTCTGGGTGTCAGAAACTTTGATGTAGCTGTTGTCAGTATTGGAGATAATGTTTCAGCAAATATATTGTGTACTTTAATTTTAAAGGAATTAAATTTACCGTATGTAATTGTAAAGGCACCAGATAAATTACATGGAAAAGTTTTAAGCAAAGTTGGTGCAGATAGAATAGTTTATCCTGAGCGTGATATGGGAGTTAGGATTGCTCAGAATCTTATTTCTTCCAATGTTTTAGATTATATAGAGTTTGCTCCAGAATATGGAGTGATCGAGATTCTTGCCAGTGATAATATGGTAGGTAGAACTTTAAAGGAACTTGAATTGCGCGCCAGTTTTGATGTCAATGTAATGGCAATTAAAAGAGGAGAGGAGCTTTATATTTCTCCGGGGGCAGAAGATAAAATTGAAGCTGGAGATAAATTAGTTTTAATGGGGAAAAATGAAAACCTGGATAAAATGAGGGATTTTGGTAATTAAATTTGTTTTTAAGGGAGTGTAAATTATGAATATAAAAACTTTAAAAGGAAAAATACTCCTTGGCTTTGCAGTTATGATCTTAATTCTTACAGGAGTTGTTGGCTGGAGTATTTATAATTTTGAATCACTTTCAAACGCAATCAATGATATCTTAGTTGAAAATTACCGCAGTATTAAGGCCAGTGACAGTATGGTTGAATCAATAGAGCGCCAGGATAGTGCTCTGCTGCTGCTTTTGAGAACATCTGAAGAACAGGGCCAGGAAATATTCAGGCGTAATGAAAAAGAATTTTACAGCTGGCTGGCCAGAGCAGAAGATAATATTACTATTGATGGTGAAGGATCAATTTTAGAAAAGATAAATGAAAAATATTTCGAATTTGTATCCAGTTTTGATCAATTTTTTAATGCAGAAGAAGATCAGCGCTGGGAGATTTATAATCAGCAGCTGCTTCCACGTTTTAATGAGATAAAAAATGATATTCGCGAACTAAGGGAAATAAA
>NZ_QBLR01000233.1:0-5415 GCF_003070835.1 Halanaerobium sp.
CTATTTTTACAATTTAAAAAATATCTGACGATATATGTCGAAAAAACAGATTTATGTTTTAAAAATTTGTAGGACAATTATGATTACAAAAAGATCCTAATTTATAAGCTTTTATAGCTATTTTTATGGAAATTTGTAGGACAATATGTGTTAAGTTTCTAATTTAAATTTTGTTTTTTCAACTTATAAATTTTACTTGTGTTAAATCTTATCTCTTAAAATAGCTCTGATCCCTTATTATATAAGTGATGAAGTGTGTATCACAAGTATTTTACTCAAGTATTAAAAATAAAACCAAAAAATCTTGCAGTCCCTTCAATAACAGTAAAGTCTCTGTACGACAAATATATATTTTAATATTTAACAGCTACAACAATTATAATTTGGAAAACTGGCTTAATTTTATCTTCTAGTTTCTTTTCCTTTTTTGAATTTATTTAATGCTTGGTTTAATATTCAACTAATTAAATGGACTCATAGATTTTACAGGATGAAAAAATAAAACTCCCTGATAGTTAGAACCATCAGGGAGAAAATAAAAGGGGAGATTATTTTTTTAATTGATTTTACCTGTAATAATAAATTTTATCTTGATTCTGATAATCTGAATCTGGTGTCTTAAGATTTAATAAATCATCTTTGTAATTACCTGATCTATCTATTTCAACCATTACTGGAACAGGTTTTTTTGTATTATCCAGATAAATAAGTTGATTTGATTTTTTAAATTTTTGTCTATTCTTAAATAATTTTTTAATATCTCTATAATTTGATTTCATTAATTCTACACCAGCAGTTAATCCGATAATTAATAATATGATTTGAGTTGAAAAACTTAAAGTGGCGATTTCGTCTGCAGCTAACATAAAAATATCTATTATTTGTTTCACTTGCAAAACCTCCTGTTTTTATTTTGTGATTACAACAATATTGTATATTAAATTTGTTTATTTGTCAAATATTTTTAAAAATAACTTGCAATTTAAACAAATAAATGTTATAATAGTAGTAGAAATGATTTAAAACTTGTTTTGTTTGCAAATTGAACTGCTAATTTAAAAATATTAGTTTAAAAGATGTTTTAAATGAAAAAGAGGGGATTAAAATGGATAATCAGATCTGGGAGAATTTAAGGAAGATCAGAAAAAATAAAAATAAATCACTTAAAGAAGTTTCTAATTCAATTGGTATAAATACCAGTAGTTTGAGTCGGATAGAAACGGGAAATTCACCGAGTGTTAGCTTTGAGACCATCTATAATTTAGCTGATTATTATAATGTAAGTCTTGAGAAATTAGCTACAAGTAATATAAATGAGGAGAATCTTAGCGATAAAGATACAGATGAAATTACTATTTCAAGAGAAGAGATGCCATACTATAGCTTGGCTATTGAAGCAAAAAAAGAAGGGTTATCGGTTGAAGACACCAAAAATTTAATTTTGCTATTTAGAAAAATAACTTCTGAAATTCAAAGAAGAAATATAAAAGATAAATATTTTGATCTAGCTCTTAAGGCAAAAGGAAACGGAATAAGTGAAGCTGAATTCAGCAGCATGGTTGATATTATGATTAAGAACAAAGAAAATGATAATTAAGGGAGGATAATTAAAGATGAAAAAAGTAACCAAACTTGAAAATTATAGAAAGAAGAAAAAAGAAGAGAAACTTTCTCAAATAGATGAAAATGGTTTCAGAGAGATACCCGAAGACGAACTTGCAGAAATGCTAGATCGAAACGGGGATCTTAAACTTGATTCTGATGATTATGATATTTATGATGAGGAATTTATTCAGGAGAATGCTGAGCATATTGCTCACCATACTCTTCCTTTCTGTACAGTATGTGATAGTCCTTTGAAAGAAGGAGACAGAGTGGATTCCTTATGGCCAATGCAATATAGAAACAATATTTGCAACTGGTGCCAAGATAAATTACCAAAGAAGATAAAAAATAAAGGTATTGTAAATCTAGAAAAACTGGAATTGGTATTAATTGAAGAAGACTATAAAAAGATAAAAGAGCATTTAAATAAAAAAGACATTTATAATATTGAGGGACATCAAATAATTACTGAAGACTTATTCCAAAAAATTAAATATCAAATTTTGAATGGTTAACTTTAATCTTTTAAGAATAAAGCTCCCAAGCAGGGAGCTTTGTTCTGAAAGGAGATTTTCTATGTCTTATGTTCAGATGAGTTTCTCATTTAAGCATTATCAATTTTGACATTAACATCAAGTTTATCTATGCTACAGTTGGGGCAAAACCATTTGATATCTTTAAACTCCTATCATTGCATATTATATTAATTATTAACTTATAATAATAACTATTATTAGGATATCAATTTCTATTGAGCTTTACAATGATTTTTTCTAATATCTTCTACTATGGATTGAGCTTTGTCCCACCCTTTTTTGGTTAACATAAAAATTCCTCCATACCATTTTTCTGCATAACCCTTTCTAATTAGAGCAGCTAATCCAGCTCGATAATCAGCTTTTGTTTTGGGTGTGCTATCATAATATTGATTTCCAATTCGGATATAAGGCTGTTCAAAAGAAGTGTTTACCAGATAAATTTTTCCTTCAGCAAAATAAGCAAAGCCTAAAATCTCGCTTTCTTCATATCCCAAAACTTCATCAGAAAGAGTATTAAATTTTTTGATTGAATCAGTGATTTCACTCAACATTTTTATCAATTCCTTTCTATTAATTTATTTAATTATATCATTCACAAAGTTTTGTTTTTAGGTCATTTTGTAATTATTTTTTAAATAAGATAAAATAAATTATAGAATAAAAAGATAAAAAAAGGAGATGCTCTAATGACTTCTAGTGATAAAGGTAGATCACCAAAAGAATCTCTTGAACAATCTCTAAAAGAAATGAAAATGATGCGTGAAGGTAAAATGAAAAAAGCTACCTGGGAAGAATTTAAAAAGACTTTAGAAACAAATAATTAGATCACTATGAAAGGTGGTATAAATTATGCCAATTTCTTTAATTTTTTATAAATTTACTATTGATTGAGATAAAAAATGAAAATTTTGTTAAAAGAAGAAAATACCGAAGGAAGAAAAGCAAAAAAATAAATATCGATGAAAGTCTTAAAAGAGGGCGAAAACTATTAGAAGACCTATAATTTCATTAGTCTAATTATAATTCAAAAATTTCTTCCCCAAAATAATTATTAATTTTTTTCTTGAACTTTTCAGAAGGATTTTCACCTTCAAAAATCCATCTTTGAACACTTCTCTGACTTGAAGCGATTTCATCTGCCAGTTTTTTAGTATTAATTTTTAAATTTTCTTTTTTACTTTTTCTTTTCATAGCTTCTACAAGCCTTTTATTCTTAACTTCATTAACTGGGGAACGGTTAACCAACTTCAATTTTTTAATTGGTGGTTCATTATGTTTCTTATAATATCGTAAATATTTTCTGCATTTCGAACAAATACTTTTTTCTTTATTTTCAACTTCCTTGCCGCAGCGAGTGCATTTATTACTTTCTCTTCTCTTTTCTCTAAGCTTTTTCATAGTTTCAGCATCAGTCATTATTATTTTATTCCTTTCTACTAATCTATTTTAAAACTAAATATACGAATCATATGTTATGGATGATCAATTAAATTTTCTTATTAAGTAAAGTATATCATTCATATTATTAGCTTTTAAGTAGTTTTTGTAATTAATTTTAGGATACTGTAATTTATAAAACTTTTTAAAAATCTATTTTGGCATCTCAAAAAGTATACATATTGAAATGTATTTCAAGTAAATTAATAGATTATCTATAAAGCCAGTAATAGCAATTCATTCAGCTATTATTTGCTTTTTGTCAAATTCGTTTCAAAACATGCTAAATTTAATTTTGGTATATCCCATAATTAACATGTATCTTTTGAAACTTTTATGATACACTATAAGTAATAATTGGAAATAGAGGTGAAAAACATGAGTGGAAGAAAATATGGTTACATAAGAGTTTCGAGTAAGGAACAAAATCCTGCCAGGCAGAAAGATGCATTATTAAAAGCTGGAATTGAAGAAGGATATATTTTTACTGATAAAATGAGTGGTAAAGATTTTGATAGACCTGAATATCAGTTAGTTAAAAGACTACTCAAGAAAGATGATGTTTTATTCATTAAAGATTTAGATCGTCTTGGTAGAAATTACAGAAAGATAAAAGAAGAGTGGAAAGAAATCACGATGGATATTGGAGCAGATATTGTTGTTTTAGATATGGATTTATTGGACACTAGAAAATATAAAGAAGGAATGGAAGAGCTTATCTCCAATATTATTCTAGAACTTCTATCATATATGTCAGAAAAAGAAAGAAAGAAAATTAGGCAGCGTCAGAAAGAAGGAATTAAAAAGGCAAAAGAAAATGGAGTTAATTTTGGTAGGCCAAAAATTGAAGTGGATGATTTTGAATATTATCATGATCAGGTTTATAATCAAGAAAATATGACTGCAGTTGAGGCTATGGAAGAAATGGATATTAGCAAATCTACTTTTTATAGAAGAAAAAGTGAGTATGAAAATAAAAACATTTAAAGAGGGAGTTAATATTTATGCTAGATAATTTCAAAAATTTTTATGGGATTATTTTTAATGGTCAAATAACTTCTATTAGTATTTTATTGCCTATTACTTTTATTTTTATCCAACTTACAAATAAAGAATACACATCTAGTTTTTTTAATAAAATATTTAAAGATAATAACTTCAGATTATACTTATTATTTTCAAGCATAATTATATTTGTATCTGGAATTGGTACATATTTGCTTACTATTAAAGATTATAATTTTTTCTCTTTTGTAAATTTTAACTCAATTGCTATATTAACCTCTGAAAAATTTGGGCTATTTTTAGTCATGTTATTTTTAGTTAATTTTATACCGTTTTTTAGGTTTATTATTTCCAATCTTAAAAGTATTGATCCATCGATTTATATAAGTAGTTATTTAGATAACTTGTCTTCTAAAGAGGTTGAAATATATCTTTTAAATAATTATGGAATCCCCAAAAATATTGATCTTAGTAATATTTCATTTTCATTACAAGAATTAATGTCAAATGAAAATAATTTTAAAGACAATAAAGAAAATAACAACGATAAACTTTCAAAAATTAAAAGAGATAGAAAAAAAATAAAAAAAGAAATAGAAGAAGAATATAAAGATATTTTAGATGTTATAAAAAACATTTTAAATCATAATCTTACTAATTCTAATATAAATGACTTTAAAAGTTCAATTTTTTCTTTAATAAATAATTATTCAATTTTATATCATAAATTGGATGACTTAAAACACGAAGAACATCTTAAAAAAGCTTTAACTAAAGAATATATTCAAATTTTTAAGTTTTTATATGAAGATTCCCAGAATTTATCAAA
>NZ_QBLR01000234.1:0-5413 GCF_003070835.1 Halanaerobium sp.
GGTCTGGCCCTGATAAGTAGTGTTGACAATTGGGTCTCGCGCAATGAAGTCTTGTGAACCCCGTCAGGTCCGGGAGGAAGCAGCGGTAAGCAAGTCGCTCCATGTGCCGCGAGGGTGCCTGGTTCGAGCCAACTGTCAGGGTAACGCCTGGGAGAAGATCTTCAAAGCTCGGTGTGCGGCCACTATTTTAAAACACCCGGAATAGGGTGTTTTTGTTATATAATACTATTTTTGAGGTGAAAAAAATGTCCTTTCTCTCTCTTTATCGAAAATATAGGCCAGAAAATTTCAATGATCTGATTGGTCAGGATCAGGTTAAAATTACTTTAAAAAATGCTCTAAAAAATGATAGAGTGGCTCATGCCTACCTATTTGCCGGTCCCCGGGGAACAGGAAAGACTTCAACCGCGAAGGTTTTTGCTAAGTCACTTAACTGTGCTAATCCGTCTGCTGACTTTGAACCCTGTGGCGAGTGTAATTCCTGCCAGCGGATTGAAAAAGGAAATTCACTTGATGTAATCGAAATTGATGCCGCTTCAAATCGCGGTATTGATGAGATTAGAGAATTGAGAGAAAAGGTTAAATTCTATCCCGGTGAAGGCCAGTACAAGGTGTATATCATTGACGAAGTACACATGCTGACCAAGGGAGCTTTTAATGCCCTCTTAAAAACTTTAGAAGAACCGCCGGAGAGTGTAGTTTTTATCCTGGCAACTACCGAACCTCACGAAGTTATTACAACTATTATGTCCCGCTGTCAGCGCTTTGATTTCACCCTATTAACTTTAACCAACTTAAAAAAGCGGTTAAAATATATAGCGGAAGCTGAAGGTTATGAGATTGACAGAGAAGCTCTGGATATTTTAGCCCGCAGTGCCCGGGGTGGAATGAGAGATGCAATCAGCCTTTTGGATCAGGCCATTTCTTTTAGTGATGGTCAGCTCAGTGTTGATGAGATTTCGCGGATGCTGGGCAGAATTGATAAATCGGATTTAAAAGACTTTTTACTTCATCTAAGCAGCGAACAAAGCCAGCCGGCCTTAGAATTATTAGATAAACAGCTGGAATCTGGCCTGGGAATTGAAAGATTTAGTGATGAATTGATAGAATACTGCCGTGAACTACTTCTAGTTAAGGAATGCGGAATTGATTCCGGGATTTTAGAGTATTCCCGCAGCTATTTAGAAGAAATTGCTTCTGTGGCTGCAAATTTGAGTACTAAAAAGATAACTCGAATCATTGATGAATTTGCTTCTTTAAAACAAAAGCTGCGCTCAAGTGCCAGACCCCGTTTACAATTGGAGATAAGTGTTATAAAATTAAGTAGTAGGGGAAGCAGTGGAAGTTCCCTGGAGGCACGTCTTTCTGAACTAGAATTTAAACTGGATAATTTCTTAACCAGCAGCGGAGATTCTGCAGGAAATAGTAGTTCTGATTTCAAGCAGAAAATTGAAGCACAAAAGACTGCTGCTGAAAAAGAAAAAACCAGTCAGAATAATGAGCAGAACAATCAAAGTAAGAGAAGCAGTAAAGAAGAAAATACAGATAAAGATAAAAATAAAATTCAAAAAAATAATAGAGAAACCGCTCCAACTCAGCCAGCGGGTAGAAAGCCGCAGCAGGAGAAAGAGAAAAAAGCTAAGTCGGAAACAGAGCCGGCAGCAGAGAAAACTGCTTCAGCTGAAAAATCAGCTGCCGCAGCTTCTTCAAAAGAGAGTCCCCAAAAACCAGCAGCTGCTGGTGGGGCTGTCAGCCTAAATCAGGTTAAAGAAAATTGGGCTCGAGTTTTAAAAGAAACCCGTCAGCTCGATATTTCTGTTCAGGCACTCTTGCGAGAGGGAGAACCGGCGGCAGTGGAAGGAAAAACAGTTATTATTGCTTTTCCAGAATCTAAAAAGTTTCATTATAAAGGAGCATCTTCCAACAAGGCGCTGGTGGCCAGAGTTTTAAGAAATGTCTTAAATGAGGCTGTAGAGATAGAATTTCAGCTTGGTGCTAAAAAAAAACTAGCTGACGAGCCGGAAACTTCTGCTCCAGATAGGAGCGAAGGAGTTGAGGTTGTTGAAGATTCTAAACCTGCTGCTGACCGCGGACAGAACAGCGGTGCAGAGATTGATCCGGCAGTAGAAGAGGTTGATAATCCTTCAAATAAAGCTGAGGAATCTTCAAAAAATAGTGATCAAAATTTAGAAGCTGAAGAACCTGCTTCTCAGTCAGCTGAAGTGGCTGAGCAGGCCGGTGATTTGGATATAGAAAGTTTAGCCAGAATTTTTTCTGGTGAGATTATTGAAGTGGACAAATCAATTTTAGAAAATAGAGGAGGAAATTAAAATGAATATGCAAAAAATGATGAAACAGGCACAGAAGATGCAGGCTAAGATGGCTAAGATGCAGGAAGAACTGGAAGAAAAGACACTTGAGGCAACTGCCGGTGGTGGAGCTGTTAAGGTAGTAGTTAATGGTAAGCAGGAAGTTGTTGATCTGCAGATTGATCCTGAAGTAGTTGATCCTGAAGATGTAGAAATGCTGGAAGACCTTGTACTGGCAGCAGTCAATCAGGGTATGCGCGAAATTCAGGAAATGGTAAATGACGAAATGGGTAAAGTGACTGGTGGTATGAATCTACCAGGGATGCCCTAATGAATCCATATCCTAAACCTATGGGGAAATTGATCGGCGAGCTCAGTAAACTGCCCGGTATCGGGCCTAAAACTGCTCGCCGTCTTTCTTTTTATATACTCGGTCAGCCGAAAAGTGAGGTAAAAAACCTCTCAGAGGCGCTGATTGAGGCCCGCGAAAAAATCAATTACTGTTCTAACTGTAATCACCTGACTGAAGGGGAGACCTGTACTTTCTGCCAGTCTGAAGATCGTGATAGAACTTCAATCTGTGTTGTCGAAAGCCCGCGTGATGTAGTGGCAATGGAAAAGACCGGTGAGTATAATGGACTTTACCATGTGCTGCACGGAGCTATCTCTCCTATGGATGGAATTGGCCCTGATGAGATAAGAATCCGAAATTTGATTCCCCGCCTGGAAAAAGATGAGGTTAAAGAGATTATTGTAGCGACTGATCCTAACGCTGAGGGTGATGCGACTGCGATGTATCTTGCTAAACTGATTAAGCCGCTGGGAGTTAAGGTGACCCGGATAGCTCACGGAATCCCTGTTGGTGGAGATCTAGAGTACGCAGATGAGGTAACCCTCTCTAAAGCTCTGGAGGGAAGAAGAGAGTTATAAGTATTTTCGTTTATGTTTGTTTATGAGCGTTTATGTACACGCACCGTGAACCTGTCGGATTTTGTCGCCGCCAGTAGCAGAGAAAGTAAATACAGCAGAGAAGTCCCTTTCTGAGGGGCTTTTTTCTTTATCAGCAGCAGTAATTTAAGCAGATATTTCGACATAAATCGGGTGGTTCACGGTGCATGTACGTTTTATTTACTTGACATTACCCTTAAGCTTTGTTAAAATACTTAAAATATTAGATTCCTAAAAAGCTAAACTATTATCCTTTTATCTCAAATTATTACATATTTATTAGGGCTAATTTAATGGCTTACAGTTCATAATTTTTAGCATTAATTTTTAAAAAATCCAAGGAGGTTGGTTATGGAAAAAATAATTAAAGAAGGCTTGACTTTTGATGATGTTCTGCTGGTACCGGCAGAATCAAATGTAGTACCCAAAGAAGTAAGTACAAGATCTAAACTGACTGATGAAATTTATCTCAACACTCCGATTATCTCTGCTGGAATGGACACTGTTACTGAAGGTGATATGGCAATTGCAATGGCCAGAGAGGGTGGTCTGGGTGTTATTCACAAAAATATGCCGATTGCAGATCAGGCAGCAGAAGTTGATCGAGTAAAGCGCTCTGAAAGTGGAGTCATTGTTGATCCCTTTTTCTTAACTCCGGATGCCTTGATTGAAGAGGCTGAAGCCCTGATGTCTAAATATCATATTTCTGGGGTGCCGATTGTTGATAAAGATGAAAAACTGCTCGGAATTTTAACCAATAGAGATCTCCGTTTTGTCGAGGATTATAAACGTCCTGTTTCGGAAGTAATGACAGACGAAGAACTGGTTACTGCTCCAGTTGGAACCGATTTAGAGGGTGCCAAGGACCAGTTAAGAAAACATAAAATTGAAAAATTACCAATTGTTGATGATGAAGGAATTTTAAGAGGTTTAATTACTATTAAAGATATAGAAAAGGCAAAACAGTATCCGCTGGCCTCCAAGGATAAGCAGGGAAGACTGCTGGCAGCTGCAGCTGTAGGAACCGGTAATGATACAGATGAGCGGGTAGCTGCTTTAGTAGAAGCAGGGGTTGATATCCTGGTTATTGATACAGCTCACGGCCATTCGCAAAATGTATTAAATGTGGTTAAAAATATCAAAGCTAAGTACCCGGAATTACCTGTAGTTGCAGGTAATGTGGCAACTGCTGAAGCGACAGAAGCACTGATTAAAGCTGGAGCAGATGTGGTTAAAGTTGGAATCGGACCTGGCTCGATCTGTACGACCAGAGTTGTAGCTGGTGTTGGTGTTCCTCAGATTACTGCTATTAATGATTCTGCAGAGGTAGCCAAAAAATATGGTAAGACAATTATTGCAGATGGCGGCATTAAATATTCCGGAGATATTGTGAAGGCAATTTCTGCCGGAGCCAATACAGTAATGATTGGAAGCCTGCTGGCCGGAACAGAAGAAAGCCCGGGAGAGTTAGAAATTTATAAAGGAAGAAGTTATAAAGTTTACCGCGGCATGGGCTCAGTTGGTGCGATGAAGAAGGGGAGTAAGGACCGCTACTTCCAGGAAGATGAAACTGAAGCAGAAAAATTTGTGCCTGAGGGAATTGAAGGTCGAGTGCCCTATAAAGGTACATTAGGTGAAACAATTTATCAGCTGCTCGGAGGTTTGAAATCGGGTATGGGATACTGTGGAACCCCGGATATTGATTCACTGATCAATGATTCTAAGATGATCAGAATTTCTGCAGCCGGTCTCCGCGAAAGCCATCCTCATGATGTAAAGGTTACTAAAGAAGCTCCAAATTACAGTGTTGATTAAAATTGTAGTTGAGGCAGCTAAATAGATATTATAAGCTCTCTGCTTTTTTAGGCAGAGAGTTTTTGTTTTAGACTGGCTTAAATAGTTTGGACCAGTCTAAGCTTAGTTTTTGCGGGCTGTCACTATCATATCTTTGTTGCTAGTTTTACAGACATAAGCTCAAAATAGTATTAAGATTATATCTGTAAGTTAAAAAGTTTTTAAACTAAATTGAATTTAAAATGATGAAAATCATAATCCTATTAAACTTGAATTCGGCAAGTAAAAAGTTAAAGTAGTTCTTTTTAGATTTTTGCCGTTAAAAAATCATTTCAATCTATTAAAATTAAATATTTAGTCTT
>NZ_QBLR01000235.1:0-5407 GCF_003070835.1 Halanaerobium sp.
TATTGACAAAATATTTTTTTAAATTTTTAACCTCAACTAAAGCCATTTTTATATCTCCTTAACGGTCATTTAAAAAACAGGCTGAAAAATGTTCTGAAGTGATTTCTTCAAGCCGTGGATCTTCCTGCCTACAGCGGTCAAAACTGTAGCTGCAGCGGGGATGGAAATTACATCCGACTGGATAATTACCAGGATCAGGAACCTGACCGGGAATAGTCTGCAGCTCCTCCGTTTTCTGATAATCCGGCAGACATTTTAAAAGTGCTTCTGTATAGGGATGATTGGGCTCAGTAAATAATTCTCTAGTCTGAGCAACTTCAACTATTCGTCCCGCATACATCACTGCAATCCTGTCACTTAAACCGGCAACAACTCCCAGGTCATGGCTGATATATAGTATAGATGTTTTGTATTCATCAACTAGATTTGATAAAAGATTTAAAATTTGAGCCTCCACTGTCAGATCAAGGGCTGTCGTCGGCTCATCTGCAATCAAAAGCGAGGGATTGGAAATAAAGGCCATGGCCAGCATCACCCGCTGTTTCATCCCCCCACTAAACTGATGGGGGTATTCTCCAAATCTGTATTCTGGATCTGAAATGCCAACTTTTTTTAAAATTTCAATCGCTTCTTTTTTTAGTTCTTTTCTACTTTTTTGTTTTTTAGACTTAAAATACAGTACATCAAGAATTTGAGTTCCCACTTTAAAGACTGGATTGAGGGCATTCTGAGGATTCTGAATAACCATTGCCATCTCCTGACCTCGAATCTGATCATTAAACTTTTTTTCAGAAAAATTGCAGATATCTTCACCTTTAAAAAATATACTGCCCTCTGCTATCCTGGCTGAATCCGGCAGTAATCTTAATATTGTTTTTCCCAGAGTAGATTTCCCAGAACCACTTTCTCCAACCAGGGCCAGGATTTCACCACTGTCAAGTTCCAGATTTATATCCTGCAGTACCCTTAAATATTTTCCCTTATTTCTATATTCAACTGCTAAATCATTTATCTTTAAGATTTTATCAGACATATAAACTTATACCTCCTGATTCAATTTTGGATTTAAAGCCACCCTCAGGCTCTCAGCAAAAGTCGAAAAACCAAGCATAGTTAACATTATTGCCAGAGCCGGCCAGAGGATCATTAAGGGGGCAGTCTGAATATACTGATATGACTCCTGCAGCATTACTCCCCAGCTGCTTAAAGGAGGCTGTAAGCCCAACCCCAGAAAAGAAAGTCCTGCTTCCCACATGATCATTGAGGCCATATCCATACCGCTCAATACAAGGACTGAAGCGAAAATATTGGGCAGAATATGTTTAAAAATTATACGAGAGTTATCTGCTCCCAGTGATCTGGCGGCTTCAACAAAATCCTCTTCCTTTTCAGAAAGAGTTTCTGCCCTGACCACTCTCCCATAACGGGGCATAATAGTCACTCCAAGAATTACTATTACACTCAAGAGTGAAGGCCCAATAATTGAAAGTAAAACTAAGATTAAAATTATAGGAGGAAATGCCCTGATTACATCAAAGATAAATAAAATTATACTCTCCAGAATTCCACCAACATAGGCTGCAAGTAACCCCAGGATTATACCAATGATCACTGATATAATAATTCCACCAAAAGATACTAAAACTGCCGGCCGAGCTGCATAAATAAGGCGGCTCAAAATATCTCTGCCCAGGCTGTCAGTACCCAGCAAATTCTGCAGGCTCGGTCCTTCCAACCTCCTGGTCACATTGGTTTTATAGGGGTCAGCAGGAGCAATCAGAGGTGCAAAAATGGCTGAAATCAAAATCAACATAATGATTGATCCGCCAAGATAGGCCTTATAATCTTTTTTCATTATTTTAATTACTCTAATGCTCTTTTTTTTAAAACGGAAAAATTTCTGGCTCTTAAACATCTTAAACCTCCAGCAGTTTATTTTTGTTTGATTCTGGGATCAAAATAGGCATATGAAATATCAGCAATTAGATTAGCAATTACAAATAAAAGAGCAGCTACTAAAACTCCACCTCTAACCAGAGGGAGATCGCGTTCATTTACTGAATCAACAATCAGTCTACCCAGACCGGGACGGTTAAAGATTACTTCCACAAAAACTGCTCCCCCAAGCAGCCTGCCGATACCGAGTCCAATTACTGCAATGATAGGTTTAATTGCTTTTTTTAAAGCATATTTATAAAGTATATAATAGCGGGGAATACCAAATGATTTTTCGGTCTGAATAAACTCCTGATCCAGGGTTTCCAGCATTGAACTTCTGGTCAAGCGGGCAATATATCCCGTCCACCCCACAGAAAGTGCAATAGCAGGTCCAATTAAGTGGTGGAGAGAGTCTAAAATTCCACCATCACCGATCCCGATTGAAGGTAATATATTAAAATTAACTGAAAAAATAACAATCAATAAGACTCCGGCAATATAAGTTGGGGTTGAAGCCGTGATAAATGAAACCATAGTTAAAAACTTTTCAAAATAACTGTTATTATAATTAGCTGCCAGGAGGCCAATAGAAATTCCATTAAAAACAGCCAGCCCCATTCCGGCCAGGGTTAAAATAACTGTATAGGGCAGAACATCTAAGATAACCGTTAAAACTGAGCGGTCTCTAAATATTGAGGTGCCGAGATCTCCTTTAATAATATTCTTTAAATAGATTAGATAACTCTGGTACCATGGTTTATCAAGCCCAAGTCGACTTTCAAGTTCTGCAGCCATTTCTGGAGTAGCCCTCGGGCCAAGTATAATATCAGCTGGATCTCCCGGCAGTAAATAGCTCAAACTGAATAAAACTAATAAGACTGTAAGAATAGTTGGAATCACCCATAAGAGGCGTTTTGTGATATAGATAAACATATGCTAATCCTCCAGCTTTCAAATTTCAAAAAATGAAGATATTTTGAATAAAACCTGAACCCAAATATTTTAATTCAGATTCAGGCTTTTTTAATTACTATTTTTCACTACTGCTGATTAACCAGGGTAAAATTACTCCATCAGGAGAAAATACCGGATCTACTTCAGTAGTCCAGGCAGGTGTCTTAACTCCATGGGTAACCCAGATTCCAATTGAGTCATCATTCATCAGCTGCTGCATTTTTTCGTAATTCTCAGCTCGTAGATTGCTGTCCAGGGTAGTTTCAGCTTCCTGCCAGAGATTATCATATTCCTCATTTGACCAGTGGAATAAATTCCATTTTCCCAGCTGATCAGTTAAATTCCACTGAAAATTATAACCGGGGTCAACAGTATTGGTAAATCTGGCATAGGTTATATCATAACTGCCATCCTGCCAGCGGTCAATTTTTGGTCCAACCTCTAAGGCTTCTACATTTAAATCAATATTAAAACGTGATAACTGATCCTGTATTAGAGCTCCAATTAATCTTCTTTCTTCATTAGCATCAGTTACATATTCTAATTCAAGCCCCTCTCCTTCTGGATAACCAGCCTCTGCCAGCAGATTCCAGACATAATCTTCTCCAACATCTTCCAGTTTAAAAGCTGGAGCCTGCCAGTAGCCAGTCATATCTTCAAGTAAAATAGAATAGGCCCTCTCTGCCTTACCAGCAAAAGCACCAACCAGAATCTCTTCTGGATTTATAATATATCTTAAAGCTTCTCTCAATTTCTTATTATTTAAGGGCTCCTTACTGGTATTAAAAGCAACATACTGAATTGCCAGGTCTGGATAAATTTCAGCCTCAAACTCTTCCATCTGACTTATCTGATCAAAATTATCAAGAGTAAGCTGTCCAATATCAATTTCTCCAGACTGTAAAGCCAGCTCCTGAGATGTAGGATCCGACATCGGCATAAATACTACTTCTCCATATTCCGCCTCTGCTTCAAAATAATCTTCATTTTTACTGAGTCTTATATTATTGTTGACATCCCATTCTTCAAAAACATAGGGTCCAGTACCAATCGGATTACTGGCAAATTCTTCTCTACCCATCTCTTCAACTGCCTTTTTACTGACAATTAGACCGGCATTAAAGGGCAGGGTTGAAGTAAAAAGTCTCCCCATTGGCTCACTCAGGATCAATTTCACTGTATACTGATCAATAATCTCTACTCTTTCCAGATTACTGAAAGACTGTGCCTCAGGTGAGTTTGCATCTTCTGCGATAATTCTTTCAAAAGAAAACTTAACATCTTCAGAAGTAAATTCTCCATAACTTTTATGAAATTCTATTCCTTCCTTCAAATGAAAAGTGATTTCCGTGTTATCCTCTGAAATATCCCATTCTTCTGCCAGATCAGGTACTACCTCAAATGTCCCCGGTTCATATTTAACCAGCCCATTAAAGATTGAATTCATAACTGGCCAGTCAGATAAAACCCTCTGCAGGTAAGCTGGATCAAGTGTCTGAGCTCTACCAGGAATGGCGATATTTAAACTATCATCCTGGGCAGCTGCCGGGTTAGTTAAAAGTCCTAAAAATAAAACAGTAATTATTAATAGATATATATATTTATTTTTTAACATTTTGACCTCCTTAAAAGACTTCTCAACAATTATCTATATTCTGGATTGGGATGATCAAAGCTGCAGCCTGCATCCCAGGCACTGCGCTGATTTCCGTAAGCAGTAATTCCATCATTTTCTTTAAGCATCTTAGCTAGATGCATTAAATTCCAGGTCATAAAGGTTGTATTTCTCTGGGTAAAATCATTTTCTGGTCCACCTGAATTCTCATCTAAATAAGAAGGTCCCGGTCCAGCTGCGCCTATCCAGCCTGCATCTGCCTGAGGAGGAATTGTGAAACCGAGATGCTGCAGAGAATATAAAATTCCCATCCCACAGTGTTTTATTCCATCTTCATTTCCAGTAACTATACAGCCTCCTGCCCTTCTATAATAGGCATACTGTCCTTTATCATTTAGTTCTCCTGATTGTCCATATAATCTCTCAATTACCCGCTGACAGACTGAAGATTTTTCCCCCAGCCAGATTGGAGTACCCAAAATTAAAATATCTGCTGCCATAACTTTTTCAAATATCTGAGGCCAGTCATCCCTTTCCAGACCCTGTTTTGTCATATCAGGCCAGACTCCGGGAGCAATCTCATAATCAACCGCTCTTACCACTTCAACCTTAACCTTATTCTTTTCCATAATTGCCTTTGCTACATCCATTAAACCCCTTGTATTTGAGGTCTGAGGTGATTTTTTCAAAGTACAGTTAATAAATAAAGCCTTTAAATCAGAAAAATCTTCGGTATTTTCTTCACATAACCTAATTTGTTTTTCATTCAATTCCATTTTCCAGCCTCCTCATTAACATAGATATTAATTGTCCGCGTTTATGTTAAATTAATTATAATATACTGTTAAGTATTTTACAAGTATGACGCTGCATGCAAGGCGCTTTATAGCGGAGAAACTC
>NZ_QBLR01000236.1:0-5387 GCF_003070835.1 Halanaerobium sp.
GTATAAAAATTAATATTAAAATAGTTGGCAATATAATTCAAACTATCAACAGAGTAAAATGAAACATGCTGTCCATGTGATAATCCATAATACCACCATTCATCTGGTTTAGGAATTGGATAAGGTAATATATTGGTAGAAAAAATAATATTATCCGTAATTTTTAACATTTTATCTATATCTTTCATTGGAGTAACAAAATGTTCAAAACTTTCAAAAGTACTAATCGCTTTAATATCCTGATTGTCATATTCAAAACCTCGTGAAAAAAGATTTTGAGTATAAGGATCATGCCAATAATACTCAAAACCTATATCCCTCATTAAACGAGTAAATAATCCTGTTCCACCACCATAATCTAAATAATTAGATTTAGTATTGAATAAAACATATAATAAAGTAGTCATTTTTTTAGAGAAACCAATATTTCTCGCTATTATACCAGTATCTTCAATGTTTATAGAGCTTGAATACGCTTCATCTAACCAAAAAGGAGATTCAGTTTGTAAAAAATCACATTCATCACAATGATAATATTTTACAGGGTATTTTGATAAGACTTTAGCTTTAAATTTAAAATTAGTTTCATTATTACATATCTTACATTTCATTTTTAGCTCCTTTAGTGATTTTAATATAAAAAATTACTTTGCTTTTAAATTATTTATCATATCAACCTGTTCCCATGGCATCTCAACATCTCTTCTACCAAAATGACCATAAGCCGCTGTATTTTTATATATTGGCCTTCTTAAATCAAAATTATCAATAATTTTACCCGGTCTTAAATCAAAGTTTTCTCTAATTAATTCCTCGATTTTTTCTTCCTCAATTTTATTGGTACCAAAAGTATCAACACTAATACTAACAGGGTTAGCTACTCCAATAGCATAAGAAATCTGAACTTCACATTTATCAGCTAATTCTGCAGCGACAATATTTTTAGCTACATAACGAGCTGCATAAGAACCAGATCTGTCTACTTTAGTACAGTCTTTACCAGAAAAAGCTCCTCCACCATGTCTACCAGGTCCTCCATAAGTATCAACAATAATTTTTCTGCCGGTTAAACCAGCATCAGCATGAGGTCCCCCTAAAACAAAACGACCAGATGGATTAATCAAGATTTTAGTATCTTCATCTATATATTCTGCTGGAATTACTTTTTTAATTAATTTTTTTGTTAAATCTTCTTTAATGGTTTCCTGACTTACATCTTCAGTATGCTGTGTGGAAACTAAAACAGTATCTATTCTATTAGGTTTATCGTCTATGTATTCCACAGTTACCTGACTTTTACCATCAGGTCTTAAATATTCTAAAACTTCATCTTTTCTTAATTTAGTTAAATTATAAGTAAGTTGATGTGCTAGAGAAATTGGTAAAGGCATTAATTCTTCCGTTTCATTACAGGCATAACCATACATTAAACCCTGATCTCCTGCACCAAGCACTTCATCTTCCATACCTTTATCTCTTATTTCTAATGCTTCATTAACTCCTGCTGCAATATCTGGTGATTGTTCATCAATAGTTGTCATTACAGCACAGGTGCTGTAATCCATACCACTTTTTGCATCATCATAACCAATTTCTTTAATTGTATCTCTCACAATAGAAGGTATATCTACATAGGCATCTGTAGTTATTTCTCCTGTTACCATTACATAACCTGTAGAAATTAAAGTTTCACATGCAACTCTTCCCATTGGATCCTTTTCCATAATTGCATCTAAAATTGCATCTGATATTTGATCACACACTTTATCAGGATGTCCTTCTGTCACTGATTCTGATGTTACTAGTCTTTTTCTAGGCATTCAGTTCTCTCCTTTAATATTTGTCGACAATTAATGATCTATACAATATTCATTCTCCATTTTAATTTGTAATTTTTATTTTTCATTTTCCCAGCTATTAATGTAAGCTTCCTGTTCTTCTTTAAGCTGATCAATTTCTAGTCCTAATGACTGAAGTTTGTATTCTGCTACCATATTATCAATATTGTCAGGTATATTATATACTTGATTATCTAATCCCTGATTTTCATTAAGATATAGTAAAGATGATAACTGCAGAGCAAAAGTCATATCCATAATTTCTGCTGGATGGCCATCTCCTGCTGCCAGGTTTACCAGTCTTCCATCTGCCAGCAGATAAATCTTGCGCCCGTCTTCCATTTCAAACTTTCTAATATTGGCTCTGGCTTCACTCACTTCTACAGCCAGCCTGTTTAAGTCAGGTTTGGAAACTTCTACATCAAAATGACCTGCATTTGATAAAATAGCGCCATCTTTCATTACCTTTAAGTCTTCTTCGTCAATTACATTTTTACAGCCGGTTACTGTAATAAAGAAATCACCTTTTTGGGCTGCTTCCTGCATCGGCATCACTTCAAAACCATCCATCCAGGCTTCACTGGCTTTAATTGGATCAATTTCGGTTACTACTACTCTGGCTCCCAGACCTTTTGCTCTCATGGCTACACCTTTACCACACCAGCCATAACCAGCAACCACTGCAGTTTTACCGGCAACTACTAGGTTGGTTGTTCTCATTATTCCATCCCAGACAGACTGTCCGGTACCATAACGGTTATCAAATAGTGATTTACATTTAGCATCATTAACTGCCATCATGGGAAAAGCTAGGGTTCCATCACTTTCCATTGCTTCCAGGCGGTGAATTCCGGTTGTTGTTTCTTCTGCCCCACCAATAATATTTTCTAGAAGTTCTTTTCTCTCTGTATGTAGAGTCTCAACCATATCTCCACCATCATCGATAATTAAATCCGGCTCAATATTTAAAACCTTATTTAAATGTTCTTTATATTCTTCAGGGGTTGAGCCATACCAGCTGTGAACCATTATTCCGTGAGCAGCCAGTCCGGCTGCTACATCATCCTGGGTAGACAGTGGATTACTGCCGGCAATAGCCACATCTGCACCCAGCTGACTGATCACATAAGCCATATAGGCCGTTTTTGCCTCTAAATGCAGACAGATTGCCACCTTTTTATCTGCCAGCGGCTGTGAATCTTTGTGATCTTTTAAGATTTCATTTAAAATATCCATTTTGTCTGCTACCCACTGGATTTTGCGCCAGCCCTCTTCTGCTAATTCAGGATTTCTAAGTGTTGATTTAGTAATCATATATATTCACTCCAGTTATTTTGTTGTTATAATCCTAATTTTTCATCCAAATGATTTTATAAATATCTATAGGTACAAAAATTGCTCCAATAATTAATGAACATATTGATCCTAAAACCACACCACTATTTCCCATATTTAAATATTTAGCAAAATAAATTGATAACGGTATGTTTATTATTGCAGCAATAATCGAAGTATAAAATTGCACTTTCATACGACTAATTCCATTAGATATATACGCAAATATATTACTCCAGATACGAATTACTATCATAATAGACATCAATATAATAAAACTACCACTTAGATTTAAACTTTCACCTAACCATATTTTTATAATTTCATTACTAAAATAACCAACTATTACTATACCTACCACCAACGGGATCATTAATAATATTAATTTTTTCAAAATATTTTTCATCCAATTATAATCATTCTTAGTATAAGCATCTGTAAAAGCTGACCAGATGGGAGTCAAAATAACAGAAGAGGCTATCAAAAAAACATTAAATAGTTTAAAAAGTATTTGATAAGGAGTAACATGCTCTGGACCTAAAACCTGAGTTATTATCATATTATCAGTAGTAAAAATGATTAATGCGGCAATTTGAATAACAAAAAATTTAATACCAAGATTAAATATATCACTAATTTTTTCTTTTGAGTAATATTTAAAGTTTGGAACAATCTCTCTATACTTTTTAGAATAGAGATAAATATTTGCAAATAAAAATACGACTATGAATGCAATAGAGTAAATTATAGATAAATTTAATAATCCGCCAAAACCTAAAATCTGTAATATATATAATGTTATTACAACTAATAAATTTGAGAAAAATAGTATAGAGGCTGGAACAACAGCATCTTGATTAGCAAAAGAAACTGATTTAATAAGTGATAACAAAAACCTAAACAAATAACCAATAACTAAAATTGTTAATACAATATTTAATCTATTTTCAGTTATTGCCTCAATATTAAATATCCTATTCCAATTAATAAACTTTGAAACAGATAAATAAATGGTTATTAAAACAGAAACAAGTAATCCAAGAATTATATATGAAGTAGAAACGTATTCCTTTGCTTCTATTTCATTTTTATTAGATAAAGACTCAGCGAGTTTGTTCCTCAAACCATTCCCTAAACCTACATCAAAATAGTTTATCCATGATAAAACAGATAAAATTGTTAACCATACTCCATAAATTGCTTTATTACCAATAAAATTATATGTAACTCGAACAAGAAAAAAACTAGTAATCATTGTTAAACTACGAACTAACATTAAAAAAATTATATTTTTAGAAACATTGGATGATCTATCATTATTTATAGAAAATTTACTTAGTAGTTTTTCTATCACAAATTATCTTCTCCTAAAATTTCTTGACTTTAAAAATATAATACATATAAAAAAACCACCTTCCTATTGGAAAGTAGTAGAATACTTACGAGTATTTCTATAGTATTTTCTTTTGCCACCGCAACACCATGATGACTGTGTTGCAGTGAAATAGTTTGTTACATCGCTTCTTAATATTTAAGCATCGCTTAAATATTTCTCATATGTTGTTTTAAAATGTACAGTATGTCAACAAAAGTATATCTAAATCTTTATTCGTGACATCGAATGTCATTTCCTTAAATTTACATTATACTTTGCTAAATATTTCTTAATTTACTCTTGTTAGTTATTTTAATGCATTTTTAATCTAAAATCAACAGAATCAGTGAATTTTTCCCCTTATTTCTTATTTTAATACATTAAAGAACTAAATACAATGAAAATTTATGTCTTATTTTGTCGAAATTAGGTGAAATAATAGAACGATTGTTTTGAATATCATATATGGTTGCACTGCGAAAAGTCCTAATTAAGAATTTCCGACTTATATAATCCCCATCAGGATAAGCTTCTCAACTTGATATAATATCAAAAATCTACTTTTCACAGTGCAACCATATATTTCTTATAAATACCTTTAAAAATAATATTTATATTTTAACATCCTTAAAACTTCCATATTACATGCTGGATCAGATATGTATTACAAAAACGAGCAGAAAAGTCTGCTCGCTACTTGAAAATTTTGTTCCTATAAATTTCAGATTCTGTTATAATTAAAACTATCATTTATGCAGTCTCGGATCAAAGGCATCTCTGAAACCATCACCAACCAGGTTAAAGCCCAGCACTAAAAGTGCAATTGCTATTCCCGGAAA
>NZ_QBLR01000237.1:0-5381 GCF_003070835.1 Halanaerobium sp.
ACAGTAAAATGATATTACTTTAATTCTGCTAAATATTGAAATTTCAAGGTGCAAAAGGGTTATTTATGTGCGAAGTTTGAGTTCTTTAATATTAATCCAGAAAGGTTGAGCCTTGAAATAACAGAGACAGATTTGATTTTAGAAATTAAAGAAAATATCAAAAAGCTAAAAAAGCTTAGGGCAAAGGGGATCAAGATTTATCTTGATGATTTTGGCAAGGGTTATTCGTCTTTAAAATACCTAAAAGAACTGCCGGTGGATTATTTGAAAATAGACCAGTATTTTATTAAAAACATTGGTCTGGAAAAATCTACAGAAAATATTATTCATTCAATTATAAATATGGCCCACGCTCTTAATTTAAAAGTAGTTGCAGAGGGAGTAGAAAAAAAGGAGCAGCTTGAATTTTTGCAGGAACTGGACTGTGATTATGCTCAGGGTTATTATTTTGCCAGACCGGATACTAAAGAAAATATTATAAAAAAGCTGGCAGAAGAAGATAAATATATTTTAAACAGTATTGATAATTAATTTATTTTGAAAGGAGAACTAAAGCAGGATGAACTTTGTTAGAGCAGAAATCGAAGAAATACCGGAGATCATGAAGATTATTAAAGCTGCCCAGAAATATTTAAAAGAACAGGGGATAGACCAGTGGCAGAATAATTATCCCAATCCGGAGACTTTAAAAAAGGATATTGAAGCTGGAAATTCCTATATAATTAAAAAAGAAGGAAAAATAATTGCTGTCGCAGCAGTTATCTTTGGTGAAGATCCAACCTATAATTTAATTGAGGAGGGAAGCTGGCTGGCAGATGGTTTATATGGAGTAATCCACCGGGCAGCAGTAGCACCTGAGTATAAAGGCCAGGGAATTATTTCAATTATCTACAGAAAAACATTCAAAATGGGAGCTAATCTTGGAGCAGACAGCATCCGGATCGATACTCACCAGGATAATCTTGCCATGCGGCGGGCGATTGAAAAAGCAGGTTTTAACTACTGCGGCATTATTTATACTAAAGATGGAAGTCCAAGACTGGCCTACGAAAAATTAATTCAAGAAGGGAGCAATTAATGAAAGATCTGAAGTATTTAGAGCTTTTAGCAGAACAGTTTCCTAATATACCTGCAGTTAGCACAGAAATTATTAACCTCAAAGCGATTTTAAATCTACCTAAAAGTACAGAACATTTTTTAACCGATTTACACGGAGAAGCTGAGGCATTTAAGTATATGTTAAAAACCGCCTCCGGAGTAATTGAGTATAAGATAGATCAGATATTTTCAGATAAGCTGACTGATACCGAAAAAAGAGAGCTGGCAACTCTAATTTTTTATCCAAAATCAAAGATGAAGGAGCTGCACGAAAGGGGAGGTATTCCTCCAGAATGGTACAAGGAAGCCCTGGATTATATGGTCAGAATTTCGCAGGAAGTTTCCTCAATTTATACCCGCTCCAAGGTGAGGAAGGCTTTACCGGAAAAGTTTGCCTATATTATTGAAGAGCTGCTGCACATTAAAGAAGGAGATCCAAATAAAAAGGATTATAAGGATCAGATTTTAACCACGATTATTGAAATAGAGCAGGCTGAGAATTTTATTATTTCACTTTCCGAGCTGATTCAATCTTTTGCAGTGGATAAGCTGCATATAATTGGAGATATTTTTGATCGGGGACCGGCACCGGATGTAATCATGAATGTACTTAAAAACCATCATAATGTTGATATCCAGTGGGGTAACCACGATATTCTCTGGATGGGAGCAGCTCTCGGTCAGAAAGCTTTAATTGCTACTGCCTTAAGAATTGCTCTCCGCTACGGTAACCTTGAGTTTTTAGAAGAGGGTTATGGAATTAATATGAGGCCCCTGGCCAGGTTCGCCATGAACCACTATCAGGAGCCTGATTCTGAAATTTTTGAACCAAAGTTAATCGAAAGAGAGCTTGATCAGGATGAAATAAAGATAATGACCCAGATGCATAAGGCAATTGCTGTGATTCAGTTTAAGCTGGAGGGGCAGCTGATCAAAAAGCGGCCGGAGTTTAAAATGAATGAGGCACTCTACCTGGAAAAAATAGATTATGAAAAGGGAACAATTTCTCTGGCGGATGCTGAATATAAATTAACAGACTCCCATTTTCCCACCGTTGATCCTCTGGATCCCTACCGTCTGAGTGGCTGGGAAGAAGAGGTTATTGAACAGCTTAGTTATTCCTTTGAAAATAATGACCGTTTAAAGGAAGATATCCGTTTTCTTTTTAATAACGGCAATATGTACAGAAAGTACAACGGTAATTTACTTTTTCACGGCTGTCTGCCGATGACTGAAGCTGGAGATTTTTCGACAATCGAAGTTGAGGGAAAAGAATACAGCGGCAAAAAGTTAATGGATTTTTTTGATGATGTGATCAGGCGCAGTTATTCCAAACCAGACAGTGAAGGCGGCTATAAAGACTGGCTCTGGTATCTCTGGCGGGGAGAGTTATCTCCACTTTTTGGTAAAGAAAAGATGACAACCTTTTTGCGCTATTTTACTGATGAGGACCAGCCTGAGCTCTACCGGGAGAAGAAAAACCCCTACTATCAGGCCCGGGAAAATGAATATGTCTGCAAAAAAATTCTGACTGAATTTGGTCTTGACCCGGAAAGCGGCCACATTATTAATGGTCACACCCCGGTGGCTGAGAAGAAAGGAGAAAGTCCAATTAAGGGCAACGGCAGGCTTTTAGTGATTGACGGCGGTATTTCTGCAGCTTACCACGAAAAAACAGGTATTGCAGGCTATACCCTAACTTACAGCAATACTAAAATGCGTTTGATATCTCACGAACCTTTTATCAGCAAAAAAAATGCCCTGCATAAAGACAGCAGGGACACAATTTCGGCAACTGAAGTTTTAAAATTTGAAAGACCACAGAAAATTGCCGATACAGATATCGGTAAAAAATTGAGCGAAGATGTAGAGCACCTAATGCAGCTGCTTAAGGCCTATCAGGATGGAATAATTAAAGAAAAATACCCTGGCTAAAATCTTTTCTAATTTAACAAGCAGCATATTTTATTTAATATATCAGCTAAAGAATTAAAAATTTAAGAATTCAATTCCTGATAAGTTTCTTCAGCTAAATAAGAGCTTCGAACATGGGGGCCGGAGGAGACGGATTTAAATCCGAGGGCAAGAGCTTTTTCTTTGAGTTCTTCAAACTTCTCCGGTCTGATATATTCTGCCACTTCAATATTTTCATTTGTCGGCTGCAGATACTGGCCCATAGTTAAAATTTCAACTCCAGCCTGCAGTAAATCCTTCCAGACTGCGGTGAGTTCTTCTTCACTTTCTCCAAGTCCGAGCATCATTCCAGATTTTATTAGAATATCGGGATCACTCGCTGCCACTTTATTTAAAACAGCAAGTGACTGCTGATAATCAGCCTGAGGGCGTACCTTTTCATAAAGTGAGGGTACAGTCTCTACATTGTGATTAAAAATTTCTGGTCTGGCCTTAATAATTTTTTCTAAAGCAGCCTGATCATTATTAAAGTCAGGTGTCAGTACTTCCACCGAAACCTCCGGACGCCTTTCTCTAATGGCATTAATAACCCTCACAAACTGTTCTGCTCCACCGTCTTCAAGATCATCACGAGTTACTGAAGTAATGACAGCGTGTTTCAACTTTAATTTCTCGACAGCTTCAGCCACTCTGGCTGCTTCCTCAGGTTCAACTGCTTCCGGTCTGTGGTGGGTAACCGAACAGAAGCGGCAGTTGCGGGTACAGTACTGACCCAAGATCATAAAGGTCGCTGTTTTTTTGCTGTAGCACTCTCCAATATTGGGACAGCGGGCACTCTGACAGACTGTATTAAGTTCTAAATTTTTGAGCATATTGCGGGTGGCCAGCATCCCTTTCTGCAGGGGATCTTTATTTCTAAGCCATTTTGGTAATCTTTTTCTTTTTGACATCTTATCTTCTCCTTTTTAGCGTTTAAAATTCCAGTTTTGATTTTGATATTTATTTTTGGCCAGCTCACGGGCCAGCACAATCTCACTTTCAGTTAAAGAAGCTTTTTCTAAATTTATATTAAATTTTTCAGCCAGGCCTGAACTCAGAGCCTTAATCAGTTCCTCTTTATCAACTTTAGAGCCCGACTTTTTAAGGTTGGTAGATTTAGCCTTAAAGATGCGGCGGGATTTTTTTCGCATTTCAGCTGAATTGTAGTTTAAAAGTTCAAAAATTTTTTCGCTGGAATCATCCAAAGGCAGGGATCCGTGCTGGAGAATAGTGTTTTCTTTTCTCCGCTGGGCACTTCCAATCAGCTTCTTTTTATTAAGAATAACCTCATACCAGGATGGGGCGTCAAAACAGGCAGCAGAATGACCGCGCGGAGCCTTTTTGCCTCTCTCAACCGCTTTCAGCTCTGCCGCAATCCCCAGCTGGTTTAAGCCGGCAACAAGTCCACTGCTGATCTGCTGGTAACTTTTTTCTATAGAATCTGCCAGTAAATTATAATCTTCTCTAATTATAATGCTGTAGGTAAGTTCCCGATCATGTAAAATTGCCCGACCGCCAGTTAAACGCCGAACAAGATCAATTCCCTCCTGCTGACACTTCTCAAAATCAACCTCTTTTTTAGCCTGCTGAAAATAGCCGAGGGAAAGAGCCGCCGGCTGCCAGCCATAAAAACGCAGAGTAGGAGGAGTATCACCCTGACTGTGAATTTTCATAATGGCTTCATCAACTGCCATATTATAGTAGGCATCATTTTCAGCTTCAATTATTAACCGCCATTTAAGCAAAATTATCCCTCCAGTATAAATTCAAATCTTAAATAATTTCTCTATATAATATATTCTATTTAAAAGATATAGGTCCTTTTTTTATTTTACAAGTCCATGCACCGGGAACTTGTCAGTTTATGTAGATATATCGCGAAAAAGCCTAATTTTTATCTGTTTTCGCTACAATTCGACAAAAAGCGGGTGGTTCACGGTGCATGCACATGTATAAGACAAAATTAAAGATTATAAATTCTGTCATTTATCACAGCTGCCAGAACTATTTTTCTTTTCCTTGTAATTTAGAGCTTAAAAGCGTAAAATTAAATTAGAAATTAAGAAGAGCTAAAAATTAATTCTGCATTTAAGTGACACAATTTAATAAGAGCAGCTATAAGTTTATAATTTGCTTCTACTTAATTTTGAACTATTTGATGATAGTTCGACAAAAATTAGGTGTACACGACATCTGAACTAAAATTTTGGCCAAAGGAGTACCAGTTATGAAAATTAGTTCTAGAACTAAAAAGATTATTAAAATTTTAGCCTCTTCGCTATTTAGTGTGGGTTTTTATTGTTCTTTTATTTAATATAGCTGAATTAATT
>NZ_QBLR01000238.1:0-5337 GCF_003070835.1 Halanaerobium sp.
GAGAGAAGATTAAAAGGATTTTTAGCTGCTCGAGAAAAACTAATTCAACTATTTGAAGAAAGATATTAATTTATTTACACAAAATACTTGACGTTACCTGAAGTACAACACTAAATCTGATGTGGAAGGACATGTAAAATTGAAAGATAGCGCCTTGATGGAATATTACATGATGGGCGGCTACTAAAATCAAAGATCAAAATTAGACCATGGAGCATTTAGCTTCATGGTCTTTGCAGGTTTGCCTGGCATAAGGTGGCTAAGTCCATTGTTTAGTAACATTATACTGGATGAACTGGATAAAGAACTGGAGATACTCAATTATAAATTCTGCCGCTATGCTGATGATAAGCAGATTTATGTTAAAAGTAAGAAAGCAGCTAAAAGAGTTATTGAAAGTCTAACTGGATTTCTTGAAAATTCTGACTCTCAGGCTGTTTAGCTAATTGATTGATCTTCGACAAATTGTTTAATGAGAATACTGGCTTTTTTATTCAATTTTATCACCTTTTTCACCTATCCATCATTTTTATTAGGGACAGTTTATATTATCTAGTTAAACGGGTCAATTTTAAATTATTTTCCTGGCTCACTTTTAAATTATCATATATAATTGCAGAAAAATTAAAAAATTTTAATTTTTTGCAGGAATTAAGACGATTATATTTAATTATAGTATTATGCTTACAATTAGTAATAATAATTATTATACGAGGAGGTAAGAAATTGAAAGTAGTATTTGCAGATGTAGAAAGATGTGTTGGCTGCAGACATTGTGAAATGGCATGTGCTGTAGAACATTCTTCAGGCAAAGATTTATATTCAATGCTGGCAGATAAGCCAAAGCCTCAACCAAGGATTCAGGTAGGTTTGGGAATTGACTTAATGACATTTCCTAATAAATGTCAACACTGTGATCCTGCTCCCTGTGAAAATGCCTGTCCAATTGATGCAATTTATCATGATTCTGAGTTTGATTCAGTACAGGTGGAAGCAGAAAAATGTATTTCCTGTGGAATGTGTGCGATGGTTTGTCCCAATGATGCTATCGCTTTTCGTCAGCTGGAAGAAGATGGTAATGATATAGCTTATAAATGTGATCACTGTCTTGAAAGACTGCAGGAAGCTAAAAAACCAGCCTGTGTAGAAGCCTGTAGAACTGATGCTTTAATTTATGCTGAGGCGAATGAGCTTAGTAATCAGAGACAGACAAAACTATTCAAAAATATAACCAGTCAAATTAGGGGTGGAGGGAATCATAAAGAAATACCCAAAAACATTAAATCATTTAAGAAATTACAGGAAAAGATTGCCCAAATAGGACCATTACCATCATCTAAAAAAAGGGAGGATTCTAAAGCATGAGCACTGAGATAGATAAAAAAGTAGATGAACGAACAATAGATGAAGATGAAAAACAGACAATGAAGAGGACTTTAGATGAAAATATTGAAACAGCCTGGGATAGATTAGAAGCACAGCAGCCGCAGTGTGGATTTGGTCAATTGGGGATTTGTTGTAATTCATGTAAAATGGGACCCTGTCAGGTAGACCCATTTGAAGAGGGACCACAGCGGGGAGTTTGTGGGGCGGATGCTAATTTAATTGTAGCTCGAAATCTGCTGAATGATATGGCAGCTGGGGCAGCCTCACATTCTGACCATGGTCGTGAAGTATTAGAAACTTTTTATGAAACAGCAAATGGGGAAAGCCAGGGTTATGAACTTTTAGACACAGAGAAATTAAAAAATGTGGCTCAAGATATTGGAATAGAAGTGGAAGGTCGTTCTGATTCAGAGATAGCAAAAGAAATGGGGGAACAATTTTTAGCTGAATATGGGATGGTTAAAGGAAAATTAGATTTTACAGATCGAGCTCCAGAAAAAACAAGAGAGATCTGGAATCAAGCAGATATTATGCCTCGGGGAATTGACCGAGAAGTAGTTGAAGCTATGCATCGAGTTCACATGGGTGTAGGGGCGGATTACACGAATATGTTACTTCATGGTTTAAGAACTTCTCTGGCTGATGGTTGGGGTGGATCAATGATGGCAACTGAGCTATCTGATATTTTATTTGGAACACCTAAAGTGACACAATCCACAGTTAATTTAGGAACTTTAAAAGAAGAGATGGTAAATATTGTGCTGCACGGCCATAATCCTGTTTTATCAGATGTAGTAGTTAAAGCGGCTAATGATCAGGAACTGGTTGATCAAGCTAAAGCTGCCGGAGCTGAAGGTATTAATTTAGTCGGTTTATGCTGTACAGGTAATGAATTATTAATGAGAAAAGGAATCCCGATGGCTGGAAATATGCTTAATCAGGAGCTGGCACTTGCTACAGGAGCAGTAGATGCAATGATTATTGATTATCAATGTATTTTTCCCTCTCTTCCACAGGTGGCAAAATGTTTCCATAGTAAGGTTATCTCTACCAGTGAAAAATCAAAAGTTCCTGGTGCGGTACACAAAGAATTTCATCCTGAAAATGCTTATGATACGGCAATAGAGATAGTTGAACTGGCTATAGATACCTACAAAGAACGGAATCCTCAGAAAGTAGAAATACCCTGTGAGCCAATGGAAATGGTAGCTGGTTTTTCTGTGGAGGCAATTAAAGAAGAACTAGGAGGCAGTTTTAAACCATTAATAGATGCAATTACTTCTGGAAAAATAAAAGGGATTGTAGGATCAGTAGGCTGCAGTAATCCTAAAATTCAACATGACTATGGTCATGTTAATTTAGCCAAAGAATTAATGAAGAAAGATATTTTAATGGTTGAAACCGGTTGTGCTGCTGTGGCATCTGGGAAAGCAGGACTATTGGTTCCCGAAGCAGCTAAAATGGCCGGAGATGGTTTGCGCGAGGTTTGTGAAAGCTTAAATATACCACCAATTCTACATATGGGATCCTGTGTTGATTGTTCGCGTATTCTTGCTTTAGCAGGTGAATTAGCAAATGCACTTGATGTAGGTATTGATCAATTACCTGCCGCGGGAGCAGCACCGGAATGGTATGCTCAAAAAGCTCTAACAATTGCTTCCTATTTTGTTGCTTCAGGTTTCTATACAGTAGTAGGATTACCACCTAATACCAATGGTAGTCAAAAGGTTACTGATTTATTAACTGATGAACTGGAAGATGTAGTTAATGCTAAGTTTGCAGTTGAGCCTGATCCAAAAATAGCTGCCCGCATGATTGAACGACATATCTTGAGTCAGAGGGAGGAATTGGGTATATGAGCCAGGACAGAGAAAAAGCTAGAGCACAGGAAAAAGAAAGAAGAAAGAAAGTCTTTTCAGCAGCAGAGGGGTTAGAATCCGATAAAACTATTAATGATTTTAGAGTTGTAACTACCGGTAAGGGTGGAGCAGGTAAGACCACCCTTACAGCCCTGCTGGCACAGTTTTTTGCTGAAGATAAATATCAAGTTTTGGCAGTAGATGAAGATCCCCAGCAAAATCTTGCCTTCTCCTTAGGCTTTCCTGAAGAAAAAGCTGACGAAATAGTTCCTGTCTCAGAAAATATAGATTATATTGAAGAAAAAACAGGGGTAAGACCGGGAGAAAATTGGGGAGCAATGCTCAATTTGAATCCTGATGTCTCAGATGTAGTTAATAGATTTGGCATGAATATTAAAGATAGAATTAACCTATTAGTGATTGGCAGTGTGATTCAGGCAGCTACAGGATGTTTATGTCCAGAAAACTCATTACTGGATTCAATTGTAGGTTATATAAATTTAAGAGAAGATGAAGTTATTTTAATGGATACTCAGGCTGGAGTTGAACATTTTGGTCGTTCACTGGCTGAAGGTTTCCGCAATGCTGTAATTATTACGGAGCCAAGTTTTAACGCGGTACAGGTTGCTTTACACTCAGCTCAGTTAGCAGATCAATTAGAAATAGAGAATATTCATTTAGTAGTTAATAAAGTGCGGGGACAAAAAGATAAGGATAAAGTAATGGAAAGAGCAGGAGAAAAAATAAAAATCTTTGATTATATTCACTATCTACCTTTTGATGAAAGTGTTTACCGCAATGAACCTGATGTAGCTCCATTATTAAAAAAGAATACGCCTTATGTAAAAGCAGTTAGAGAGCTGTATAGGACTTTAATTGGAGTGGAGAGGAAATAAAGGGGGATAGTTTGATGCGTATTGTTATTATTGGTTCAGGGCCAGCAGGATTGACTGCTGCCCTTACTTTGCGTAAAAGAAACTTTAGGGGAACTATAGATATTTTTTCGGCAGAGAATGTGCCCCCTTATTCTCCAGCAGCTTTAGGAGAATATTTAATTAATGATCAGAAAAATTTACTTTACTGGCAGGGCCAGGATGTCTGCAGTCGTTATGATTTTAACTGTTTTTTAGGAGAAAAAGTGGCTGCAGTGGATTCTGATAAACAGTATGTCCTGACAGAAAACAATAGAAAAAGAAAATTTGATAGATTATTAATAGCTTCTGGTAGTTCGCTTCATATCCCACCAGTAGTTAAAGGAGCAGACAAAGAAGGGATTACTAATTTTAAAAATATTTTTGGGGCCCAGCAAATAAAAGATATGGCGTGTCAGGGAAATAAATCAGCAGTAATTGTTGGTGGTGGGTTTTTAGGTGTAGAAATAGCTTTATGTTTAGCTAAAATTGGGATAAAACCTTCTATTTTAAACCGCCGCGGCTGGATAATGCCGCGGTTATTAGACAAAGAAACTGCAGGATATGTAGTCGAAGATTTAGAAAATCAGGGTGTTAATGTAATGCTGAATACTGAAGGAAATCGCTTTACCGGTGAGCGAAAAGTTGAGAGTCTTGTTACCAGTGACGGCAGGGAATTAACAGCCGATTTTTATATAGCGGCTACAGGAGTAAAGCCTAATATTGATTTTATAATTGATAGTGGAATAGAAAATGACGGCTGGGGAATTCCTGTTAATCGTTATTTGCAGACTAATTATGAAAATATATATGCCTGTGGAGATGTAGCTCAGACGGAAGATTTAGTAACTGGAGAGATGACTATTCACGGTCTGCATACAGTAGCAGTCAATCATGGTCAGAGGGCAGCCCTGAATATTTTAGGAGCAGAAAGAAAATACCAAAAGCAGTTTAGTACAAATTCACTGAAAGAATTAAGTTATAAACTAATGGTGGTCGGAAAACTTGATGGAGAAGAAATTAAATATAAGGATAAAGGAGTTTTGCGAAAAATTTATATAAAAAATAATAAGATTAATGGTTTTGGTTGTATAATTAATGTTGTGAAGAAAAAAATGTAAATTTAAAAATATCTAAATAAAAAAAGGCATCTGCCTGGCTCCGTTGAATTAGTTATTTAC
>NZ_QBLR01000239.1:0-6526 GCF_003070835.1 Halanaerobium sp.
CTCAGATAAAGACTGCCCTCTATAAATTATTGGAGAATCTAATAAATTAGTATTATTATAAACTATACTGCTTTCTAAATTCCATTTGGAGCCAAGATCTAAATGGATAATATTAGATGATAACACTTTTGCCTCTGACCTATCGATATTATAGATAAAATCATTTTCTGTCTCAAAATCAAATAAATTACCTGTTTTACCAAAGCTGCTGCTCAGTAAATAATATTCTTCATTTCTTTGCTGTCCATAGCCCAGAGAACTCTGAAAATAATCAGCAAAATATTTAATTTCAAAACGATAGTCATCTTTGGTCTCAGACTGATAATCATTTGCATAAGCTAAGAAAAGATCGGTCCTTTTGGTCAGTTTTTTCAACTCAAGGCGAGCTTCATATCCTTCATTAAAAAAATCATCACCCTTTATATCAAAAGATAAATTATCTTTTTTTAATTCTATTCCTGTCTGAAAATTATCTTCAAAAGGAACTATCAGTTCCTGATCAAAATAAGATTGATCATGTCCATAATTCAAAAATAGTGATCTATCACTACCATCGACAATAAAGCGATTATTTTCAAGATCATTTAAAATATCCTGAATATTTACTTTTTCTTTTTCTTCATATTTATAAAATTCAATTTCTCTTTTTTCTAATTCTTGTTTTAAAGAAGGTATTATTTTTTTTGTGCTTTGATAACCATGTTTTACTAATTTAGGAGCCTGATTAAAATCCATAAAGGTGTAATCATCTACATCAATATCAATAACAAAATCAGCATAATTTTTTATTATCTGTTGAGAATAATTATCCTGTATGATATTTAAAAATCTATTAATAGAAGCTGAAGCACTATTAAATGTTTCGTGATTTTCCTTTGGAAAAGAAGTAGTAGCAATTACAAAATCTGCTCCCAAAACTGCGGCAGCCTTAGCGGGAGTTGCTTCCAAAATTCCTGCATCCATAAAATATCTGTCATTACGAGTTTCAATTGGAAAATAAATTGGAATTGAATAAGAACTCTGGATAACTTCTGATATTCTACCACTAGTGGTAATATATTTTTTTCCTTCCCCAAGTTCAAAACTCAAAAGGGCTGCGGGAGTCTGAAAATTTTCTAACCTTTTATTAGGTGCAATCTCTTCTAAAAAAAGATTTAGCTTTTTAGTATCAATTAAAGAACCACTACCACCGATACCTGGTTCAACAAGCCGACCAAATGAAGTAGTTGTAACTACATCAAGCATCTGCTCAGTATTTAAACCACTTCCATACATCACACTGACTATTGCTCCCATGCTGGTCCCTGTCATAAAATAAGCTTTGATTACACCAAAGTTAACCATTGCTCTGGCCCCTCCACCTGAAAGAGCCAAACCAACAACAGGGCGCCTCAAATTATTATAATTAGCAGTAAAATCATCATAATTTTCTACTAAATAACTTTCTCCTCCCAATTCAATTTCTGTCACCTCAAGCTCATTTGCCTGCTCTGCATAAACAGATGTAGAAAAAACAATTATTACTATCCAAATAAACAAAAATATTTTTTTCATTATCTCACCCTCGATGAAAAACTAAGTAAGGATAATTTGAATTATCCTTCATTATCTGCATTATACTATATAATACCTGTTATTTCTAGCTTTTTAAACAGATAATATCTCAGATTCAGATTTTACTTTTAAACTAAAATAAAATATAATATTAGTGTAGAGAAGATTTTCGTCTAAAGTCGCAAATCAATAATCTAAAAAGGAGGAATCATTTATGCCACATATTGTTTTTGACGGACCTGAACTCAGCAAAGAGCAGAAAAAAGAACTTATTAAAAATTTCACCGATACTGCCAGTAAGGTCACAAATATTCCTAAAGAAGCATTTGTTGTAATGATAAAAGAAAACGATCTAGAAAATATTGGTGTTGGTGGAGAACTTTTATCTGAAAAAAAGTAAATATTATTCCTAAAATTAGAAAATAATTATTCACTAAAGAGCTCCCTGGAAATCTTATTTAAAAGCTAATTATTTATTTCCCGGGAGTTTAAATTTATAAAATTTCTAATCATAAATTAATCCCTCTTTATTGTATAGTTTATAATTCTCTTCTTCATCCATCTCATAACAAGAGTATCCAGCAAACCACGCCACATCCTATTATTTACTCCATATTTTGATTCCCCATATTTGCGAGGATAATGATTAACTGCAACTTCCTTAACCCTGTATTTATTCATTCGCGCCAGGGTAGGATAAAACCTGTGCATTCCCTTAAAAGGATAAAACTCTTTATGTATTTCATTTTTGAATATCTTTAGAGGACAACCTGTATCAGTAATTTCTTCACCAGTAATAAAATTCCTAACCCCATTAGCAATTAATGAAGATATCTTTTTAACAATTCCATCATTACGATTAACTCTTTTCCCGACTACCATATCATATTCTTTAAGATAGGGAAGCATTTTAAATATATCCTCCGGTCTAACCTGAAGATCTGCATCTAAAGTAATTATATATTCACCTTCAGCTTCTCTAAACCCTGCTAAAAAAGCCGCAGTCTGACCATTATTCTCCTTAAAATGTACTGCCGAAAGTATTTCTATTTCTGATGCAAGCTCATCTATTTTTTTGCTGCTTCCATCCTGACTGCCATCATCAACATAAATGATCTGATAATCTAAATTTTCACTTCCTAATTCTTCAATAATGCTCTCCGTTAAAGGAGATAAATTTTTAAGTTCATTATAAACTGGTACTACAATTGAAAAATCATACTTATTCTTTTTCATGTCCTCACAACCTTTTAAAATATAGTTCTTATCCGTTTCTATTGGTGAAAAAAATAGCTAAAAAGAAAACCCTTAGTTTGTCAATTTTTTTAATCCGGGAAGTCTACAAAACTCCCCGGATTTTTATTAATTAAATTAGTTTAGATGCCTCTTCTTTTGTAATCCCTTTTACTTTTGCAACTACAATTGTTCGCAAATCCGTCACTAAAGAATAAAAAATCGGAATTACAAAAAGAGTTAAAAAAGTAGCAAAGGTTAAGCCACTTACAATTACAATTCCCATCGGCTGAGTTGATTCTGAACCTTCACCAATGCCCATTGCTATCGGTAAAAGACCCAAAATAGTTGTTAAAGCTGTCATCATAATTGGCCTTAATCTAACTGTTCCAGCTGTAATTATAGCCTCAATTTTTTCTGTACCCTTACGCCGCAGCTGATTAATATAATCAACCATAACTATAGCACTGTTTACAACTATCCCCGCTAGAGTTATTAAGCCTAAAATTGAAGGTACTGAAACTATACTATTAGTAATATACATTCCAAAAACAACTCCAATCAATGCTAAAGGAATAGTAAACATAATAGTAAAGGGATGAACAAGTGACTCAAATTGAGAAGCCATAACCATATAAATTAAAATTATAGCTAACCCAAAAGCCATCGCAAGACTGCTAAATGATTCCTGCATATCTTCAAATTCACCTTCATAGCTAAATTTATAACCATCTGGTAATTCAATTTTAGCTAAACGAGATTGAATTTGCGCCATTACCGTCCCCAGATCTACACCATGGATATCAGCAGTTATTTCCGAATAACGCTCTTGATCTTTACGCAGTATTTCTACAGGACCTTCAGTTATTTTTAAATCAGCTAATCGGCTGAGAGGGATCATCTCTCCTGTAGATGTTTGGATATTAAGCTCAGATACTTGAGACATTTTTTCGATTTGATCTTCTTCTAGACGAACTCGAATATCATACTCATCACCTGCAATTTCATACTGAGTAGCAGTTGTACCATCAATAGCAGATCTAACTGTATTTGCAATCTGACTTACATTCAAGCCAAAACGGCTTGCTATAGAACGATTAACATTAATTTGATATTCAGGCTGTCCTTCAGCAAAACTATCTTCAATTTCTCTCAATCCTTCAATATCTTCAATAGCAGCAACAGCTTTTGTGCTCTGCTGTTCTAAAATATCTAAATCTGGTCCTCGTAATTTCACATTAACAGGTGACCCTCCTCCACCAGGACCCTGCTGTTCTTCTACTGAAAGATCTAAATCTGGTATTTTAATTGTAGATCTTACTGCTTCCATAATTTCAGTAGTTGATCTATCTCGTTGGTCTTGATCAACTAATTGGACACTTGCATTTCCCAGATGACTGCTAGTAGAAGAAGACATTCCACCACCAGAACCAACAGTAGCAATTATTGTTTCAACTTCATCAAATTCCATCAATACAGATTCAATTTCAGCAGAGACTTCATTTGAACGGTCCAGGGAAGTTCCAACAGGTAATTCATAACTTACTGAAAATGCTCCCTGATCAGTACTCGGCATAAATTCAAATCCTATTTGAGGAACTAAAGCTAAACTAGAAACTAATAAAACAATTATTAAAACAACAAAAACCCACCGATGTTTAAGTGATTTAGTTAATGCTCTTTTATATAAACTCTTTATTTTCCCGTCTTTTTTACTGCGATCAAGCTCTTCCTGTGAGACCTTCAGAATTTTAGAAGCCAACATTGGGATTAAAGTTAAAGCAACCACTAAAGAAGCAATTAAGGAAAAAGCTACTGTTAAAGCTAAATCTTTAAATAATTGCCCAGCCATCCCTTCTACAAAAACGATTGGTAAGAAAACAACCACAGTTGTAATTGTAGAAGCTACAATCGCCATTCCAACTTCAGTCGATCCCTCACGAGCAGCTTCAATTTTACCTTCACCTAGACTTCGGTATCGATAAATATTTTCTAATACAACTACTGCATTATCCACCAGCATTCCGACTCCAAGGGCCAGTCCCCCTAAAGAAATAACATTTAAGTTAACATCAGCAAAATACATTAAAATAAAAGTACCAATAATAGAAATCGGCATTGCAGTTGCAATAATTATTGTACTTCTAATATTCCTTAAAAATAAAAAGAGAATAATAACAGCTAATAAACCACCAACTACTGCATTCTGACTTACACTGGCAATTGATTCTTCTATAAAATCAGATTGATCCATTGCTAAAGAAAAGCTATAATTTGGATATTCTGCTTTAATTTTATCTATTTCTTGGCGGACAAGCTGAGCAACCTCAACTGTATTGGAATCAGTCTGTTTTTGAATTGAAAGTGAAAGACTCCGCTCACCATTAGTTCTAGATAAAGTAGATAAATCTGCAAAATCATCTTTAATTTCTGCTACATCTGATAATTTGATTTGTCCATCTCCAACTGGAATATTTATATTTCTTATTTCATCTAAATTAGAAAATTTTCCTACAGTTCTAACTAAAAATTCTTTATCTCCCTGTTTAACATCTCCAGCTGAAACATTTATATTTTCACCCCGAATAAGATTTATAATTGTTTCAAAGTCAAGATTATAATGACTTAATCTATCTCTTTTTAAAGAGACAACTATTTCTCGGGTCAACCCCCCTTGCATATTGACCTGGGCCACCCCTGAAATTCTTTCCAGACGAGGAATCAAATCATCATCCACTTCATCTTTTAACTCATCAATTTTTAGCCCAGCTGCTGAAACACCATAATTCATAATCGGCATCATTGAAGGATCAAATTTAAAAATCATTGGACTATCGGCATCTTCTGGTAAAACAGAACTACTAATTAAATCTACCTGTTCTCTTAAATCCTGAACCGCAAAATCCATATCTCGGCCCCAGTTAAATTCAACTACTACTGTCGAAGTTCCACGCGAAGAAGTTGAATTAACACCTTTAACACCTTCTACAGTGGCAACTGAACTTTCAATTTGCTTAGAAATTAAATTTTCGATTTCTTCTGAGCCAACACCTTCATAATTTGTAATTATAGCTGCTCCTGGAAAAGTTATATCTGGAAAAAGATCAAGACTCAATCTTGAGAGGGCAACTGATCCTATTAAAAGTACCATCAAGATAATCATTGCAGTTGTTACTGATCTCTTTATCGAAAAATCTGATATTTTCATCGATTTCTCACCTCAACTGACTGTCCATCCTCTAGGTTGCTTTGACCCCTTATAACTACCTCTTCTCCAGCAGTTAAGCCAGCTAAAATTTCAACTTTACTGTCAGTTGCAATTCCGATCTGAATATCTTTTCTTAGAGCTTTACCAGACTCAATAACAAAGATATATGGTTGATCACTATTTAAATCAATAATACTTTCGATTGGGACAACAACTGCTTGGCCTGCTTTACCTTTTGCTAAACTAACATCTGCAAACATACCTGCTCTTAATTTATGATCAGGATTAGGAATTTTTGCTTTAACTAAATAGGTACGGCTGGAAAGGTTAGCTGCGGGTGATATGTTGGTAATTTCGCCTTTTATATAATGCTGCATTGTCTCAGCTTTTACTTCTACAACTTCACCTTTTTTAACTGCAGAGGCAGTTGAGGCTGTAACATCAATTTCTGCATAAAGTTCTTTAGTATTAACCAGATGAATAACGGTCTGACCGGCAGTTATTATTTCCCCCTGATCAATATTAACTTTA
>NZ_QBLR01000240.1:0-5331 GCF_003070835.1 Halanaerobium sp.
TCTATAATTATAATTTCTTTTTGCTTTTTTATTTCCTCATCTATTTTTTCTTCTAAATTATTTTTCCCTTTTAAAACATCTTTAAGATTAATTAACCCCACACTCTTTTCGCACTGCTCAGAAATGATATCTTTAATATAAGAATGTTTTATAGGAGTTATTGGATCATTTGCAATTTCTGTTTTTTCAAGTGGAATATCATGAACAAATTGATTACCACCAATTGTTTTCCTTCCATTATCAGGTAGTGCAGGTGCAACAATAGCAAGATCAAACTTACCCCCATCCATAACACCATCTATTTCAGAACCGATATTACCTCTTAATGTAGAATCAAGCTTCTTATAAATATACTTAAAAGATTTTTTATTTAATTTTTCTGCTGCTTTATAAGCCTTTTTATAAGCTATCTTTGGGTCATCTGCTCTACTCTCTGTATCAACAACGACGACATCAACTTTTTCATCTATATTTTCTATTTTTTCTATATCAAAAACTACTACTGTAGTAAAACCATCTTTACTAAAATGTACACCTGTATCATTAGATCCAGTAAAATCATCAGCAATTATTGCAACTTTGTCTTTCATAACTAACCTCCCATTTCATCATTAATATTAATAGCTGCTGTCCCAATTTAGAACAGCAGCTATTTTGCTATTTATTATATTATGTTATACTGCCTCTTCTTTTCCATTGTTTTCTTGCTCTTCTTTTATGAATCTTTTATGAAGAAAAGCTGTAACTGCGGGTGTTAATAATGCGGTTGTTATAGTTGATGCAGCAACCTGTGGTGTTGCAGTTGCAGCCAGTGCTTCTAAAGTAGGGTCAGCTACTGCAACAGCTTGTGGTGTAGCAACTGCGTTACCAGCTGTACTTGAAGCAGCAGCTCCAGCCATACCAGTTCCTCCTGTTAGTCTATCAGCCCAGAAATTAAAGAATCCACCAATAAGACTAGTCATAACACCTAATAAAACTCCAGAAATTCCAGCTGTAATCAGCATAGTAAAGTTAATTCCTGCTCCTAAAGGAAAAGCAAATAAAGGAATAAATACCGGGCCACTCTTTGTTAAAAATTCTTTCATATCAGAGTCAAGATTACCAAGAATCATACCAATAATTATTGGAATAATTACTGCCACTAATGTTATAAACGGAATTCTAGCAATTCCAGCTGTTCCTAAAGCCACCATTGTAAGAAATGGACCATCATTAATAGAAATTATGGAAATAGCACCTACATCAGTCTCATCTCCAAATTCTCCTACTAATGCTGCATATAATCCACCATTTGTGTTACTCATTGCAGCAATTATCGCTAATGAAGATAATCCAAGAAAACTATCATTTAAAAATTTAGAAACAAATAATCCAATTCCAACTGCAACTATAAACTTAGTTATAGTTACTACTGTACCCTTTTTTATAGCTGTTGGAGCAGCTTTTAATTCAATACCAGCTCCCATACAAAGTAGAAAAGCAGCTATAAGTGTTGAAGCTCCATTTTTAAATAATGCTGTTGTAAACCCACCAATTTCTAAAAGTTCAGGAAAGAAAGTGTTTGTTAATGCACCGAGAACAAGCGGAACTACCATCATACCACCAGGAATTTTTTCAATAGACTGCTTTATTTTCAATTTCATCACTCCTTAAATTATTTAAAAAGTTTATAATAAGTTATTATTAAACTGTTGGTGCAATTCTAAATATACCGAATTCTTGATGTCCCAGCAATTCTGCCTTTGGTTTTTCTCCATTTGCTACTCTAATCATATAATCAAAGATTTCCTCAGAAACTTCACTCATTGGAACACCTTGATCAATTATTCGACCAGCATTAATATCAATATTATCTTCCATCATTTTATAAGTTCTAGAATTACCTGTTACTTTAATTACCGGTGCAATTGGTGAACCTGTAGGTGTACCTCTTCCAGTTGTAAACACAATTATCTGAGATCCACCTGCAAGCATACCAGTTATTGAATCAATATCCTGACCAGGTGTATCCATTACATAAAAACCTTTGCCATCTACTTCTTCTGCATACTCTAAAATACCTTGAATAGTAGCAAATCCAGCTTTATAAATACATCCAAGAGATTTTTCTTCAATAGTTGTAACTCCACCCTGGATATTTCCTGGAGTAGGCTGATTACCTCTTAAATCAACACCTGAATCTAATGCTCTCTCTTCAGTTCTATTAACAATTTCAAACAATCTATTCTTCACATCTTTATTTAAAGCTCTTTTCGCTAATACATGTTCTGCTCCAATTAGTTCTGTGGTTTCTGATAACATTGCTGTCCCACCATATTCAAGAAGCTTATCTGATGCTCCTCCAACTGCAGGATTGGCTGCTATACCAGATGTAGCATCTGTTCCACCACATTCTATTCCCAATATTAAGTTATCCAAATCTACTTCTTTTCTTTCCATTTTAGCAAGGTCATTTGCCATATCTCTAGCAATTCTAGTACCTGCTTCAATAGTTTTAAGGGTTCCACCTTCTTTTTGTATAACTAATTTTTCTACTCTCTTACCAGTTTTACTAATCTCCTCTGCTACATTATCAGGCTCTACACCTTCACAACCTAAACCGACTACAAGAACTGAACCAACATTAGGATTTTTACCTAAACCTATTAATGTTCTTGTTGTTTGATCTTCATCAGGTCCTAATTGGCAGCATCCATGTTCATGAGGGATTGCAACAGCCTCACTTATTTGATCTGCTATTTTTACAGCAGTATGAGCTGCACAAACTGAAGTAGGTAATACAAGCAGGTGATTTCTAATACCTACTTTTCCATTTTCTCTTTTATAACCTTTAATTTTCAATTTAATTCACTCCCCGTTTTTTTAAATCTCCACGTGCTCTTTTACTCTCAAGATTATGGACATGAACATAATCACCTTTTTTAATATCTTGACTGGCCATTCCTATAACCTCACCGTATTTAACAACATCACTACCTTTTTTTATATCTACTAAAGAAAATTTGTGTCCAAAAGGAATGTCATCATTTATTTGTATCTTTTCTGCATCCCCTTTAATTTCAACTTCAACCTCTTCTCCCTTAGTAATATCTGACAGTGTTGTAGCAATATTGTCTTCAGAGTTCATTACAATAGATTTACTTGCCATTTAAATTTCCCCCTTTCGGATATTATTAATCTCACTCATAATTAAATGCAATTATCATACCATAATGCGTTAATTTTCGGAATCATTTTAATAATCCCCCTATAACAACAACCTTTCTTTAATTTTTTTTATAAAATCAGAAAGCAAAAAAATAAAAATTGGTTAACAAAAACAAATAACGATGCAAAATGCATCGTTATGTTTTATTATAAATCATATTTTTTTATTTTTCTCCACAGCGTTGATCTATCAATATCTAAAATATCAGCAATTTCTATTTTAGATAATTTCTCTTGTAGAAGTTTTCCGATTACTTGTTTCTCTATATTTTCAATAGAAGTATAGATATCAATTAAATCACTATCAGCTTTTTCTTCGTTTAGTTCAGGTAATATATATTCAATATTTTTCTTAGTCACTTTAGGAGACTCTGAAATAACAACTATTTTTTCCATCATATTTTCTAATTCTCGTACATTACCCGGCCAGTCATATTTTTTAAAAGATTCTATTACTTCAGATGATAAATTTATTTCAACACCATTTTCAATGGACAGTTTTTTTATAAAATGTTCTACCAGAATTGGTATATCATCTTTTCTTACTGCTAAAGGTGGAATTTCAAGTTCTAATACATTCAATCTGTAATATAAATCTTTTCTAAACTCTCCACTTTGAACAGCCTTTTTTAAATTACTATTAGTAGCCGAAATTATTCTTACATCTATTGGAATAACTTCTCTGCCTCCTAAACGCATTATTCTTTTTTCTTGAATGACTCTCAATAATCTAGCCTGTAGTTTCTTATCCATTTTTCCAATTTCATCTAAAAATATTGTCCCTTGATGAGCTAATTCAAAAAGACCACTTTTCCCACCCTCTTGAGCACCAGTAAAGCTACCTTCTTCATAACCAAAAAGCTCACTTTCAAGAAGATTTGTTGGTAAAGCTGCACAATTAATCGCTACAAATGGACCATTCTTTCTTTTGCTATTATTATGAATACTATGTGCAAAAAGCTCTTTTCCAGTTCCACTTTGACCAGTAATTAATACCGTAGAATTTACTTTTGCAAATTTTTTAGCAAGTTCTTTTTTTACTTTGATTTCTTTATTCTGTCCTATTATATCGTCAAAATCATATTGAGCTGTTAATCCTTTTTTGTTTAATTCTCTTCGAATTTCTTGCTCTAATTTTTGGATTTTAGTAACATCCTGAAATGTTGCAACAGCTCCATTTATTTTATTTTCAACTTTAATAGGTACTCTATTTGTTGCAATTCTAGTTTCTCCAATATTTTGAATTTGATTTAGTTCCTTTTTCCCAGTTTCGACGACTTCCAATAATCTTGTATTTGGAATTACTTTATCTGCCTTTTTATTAATAACCTGATCCTTATTAATATTAAATAATTTTTCAGCTTGAGGATTGAAAACCGTTACAATACCATCTCCATCTATTGCAATTATACCTTCTTGAGCAAAGTCTAAAATTGTTTTTAGTTTTTCTTTTTCTTTTTTTTCCTGCATAATTGCCTGATATACTTTTTTAGCTTCAAGAATAGAGTTTTGAACAGCTTCTTCACCAGAGGTTATTAATTGGGTTTTTAACCCGTGTTTATCAGCTGTTTTGATAGCTATAGTATCCCCAATAATTAATTTAACATTATTTTCTATAGCCTTCCTTACCTGCTCATTAACTTGGTTATTTGATGTAATTTCATAATAACTTATGTCAATATTTAAAGTTTTAGCAATAGATTTCATTCCATAAATAACATTAGGATAACCAATAATTCCGATGCTCTTATCATTTGAAGAGGCAAATGGATATATTACTCTTAAAAGATCAAAACCAGTTACATTAATTTCAACAACAGGAATATCTACACTGTTTTTTATCATTGTAGCAGTACCACCACGACTAATAATAAGCTCAACGTCATTTTTTACTGCTTCATTAGCTACTTTAACTCCTTCTTCAAGATCTCCTAAATATACTCCTATATCATAACCATTTCGTTTAATAACTTTTTCAGAAGATTCCTTAAGTTTTGGATAGGGTGCAATTAAAATAATTTTTTCTTTAAATTCCATCATTACTTCAACTAACTACATTCTGAGGTTTTTCTGCTAACCAGGCTTCAATATTATCAAATACTATCTCTGCTCTTTTGATAAAAG
>NZ_QBLR01000241.1:0-5329 GCF_003070835.1 Halanaerobium sp.
AGGAGAATAAAAAATGGGAGCAAAGGTTTATTTAACTGGAGCCGGTCCAGGTGATCCGTCTCTTTTAACATTAAAAGCAAAAAGAGCAATTGAAAAGGCCGACGTTATTTTATATGATCGTCTCGCAAATAATCGTTTTTTAGAATATGCCAGCAGTGAAGCTGAAAAAATCTATGTTGGTAAAAAAGCAAAGAATCATCACTATACTCAGTCTGAAATTGAGACTTTAATGATTGAAAAAGTTAAAGTTGGAAAAACTATCTGTCGGCTTAAAGGAGGAGATCCTTTTGTTTATGGTCGTGGGGGTGAAGAGGCCTTAAAATTAAAAGAAGCGGGAATTGATTTTGAAATAATTCCTGGTATTAGTTCTTCACTTGCTGTACCGCTTTATGCAGGGATTCCACTGACACAGAGACATTTAGCATCTTCTTTTGCTGTGATTACTGGACATGAAGCAGCTGACAAAGAAAAAAGCACAATTGATATTGAAAAAATTGCAGCTGCTGTAGATACTCTGGTAGTTTTAATGGGGGTTGGTAAATTAGCTCAGACTGTTGAAAGAGTTTTAACTGCCGGCAAAAGTCCGGGAACTCCTGTGGCATTAGTTCGCTGGGGAAGTCGATCCAAGCAGCAGACTATAACTGGCACCTTAGCCAATATAGTTCAAAAAGTCGAACAGGCAAATTTTAAGCCACCAGCAGTAATTGTAATTGGAAGTGTTGTTAATTTACGAAAAGAGCTGTCTTGGTTTGAAAACAAAAAATTGTTGGGTAAAAATATTTTAGTTACTAGACCTAATAAACAGGCAATTTCTTTTATAGAAATGATTGAAGAAGAGGCTGGCAGCGCTCTTTTTGCTCCAACAATTGAGATTAAAGCAGCGGGAAATATTGGTCCTCTACAGAAAGCAGTTGATAATTTAGAAAACTATAGCCATTTAATTTTTACTTCGGTTAATGGTGTTAAATATTTTATGCAAGAACTGAATCGCCAGCAGCTTGACTTAAGAGCTCTGGCTGGAATGAAAATAATGACAATTGGTTCTAAAACTGCTGCAGAATTAAAAGCAAATGGAATTAGAGCAGATTTTTTACCTGAAGATTATTCAACTTCAGGAATCTTAGATTATTTAAGAAAACTTCAGAGTAAAGGTGAAATTAATTTGAAACAAGCTTCATTTTTATTACCTCGAGCAGATATTGCTCCTAAAATACTTGAAGAAGAACTTATAAATATGGGAGCAAAAGTTAAAAATGTTGAAGCTTACAAAACAGAAGCAGTTGAGATGAAGGTAGAAATTTTGGATATGCTTAAAAATGATGATCTTGACTTATTAACTTTCACCAGCTCTTCAACAGTAGATAATTTTATTATTGGTTTAGAAAAATTGATTAAGAATCAAAATGAATTTTTAGAAAATGATTCAAAAGAAATTGATCAACAAAAATTATGGCAGCAGTTAAAAGAAATCCCAGCTGCTTGTATCGGTCCTGTAACAGCCAATCAAGCTAAAAAATATGGACTGAATGTTAAAATTACAGCAGCAGAATATACTATTGAAGGTTTATTTGATGCAATTTTAAAATATTATTTATAAATGGAGGTTTTTGAAATGGATTTAAATAGAAGACCGAGACGTTTACGCAGATCAAAAAATATTAGGGATTTAGTAAGAGAAACAAATTTGTCTGCAGCAGACTTTGTTAAACCATTATTTGTAGTTAATGGTGAAAATATAAGAGAAGAAATTTCTTCAATGCCTGACAACTATCACTTATCTTTAGACCAGTTGAAAAAGGAAGTTAAAAGGCTTTTAGATCTAGGAATTAAAGCGATTATACTTTTTGGGCTGCCTAAATACAAAGATGCAGAAGGTTCCAGTGCCTGGCAGCAGAATGGAATAGTACAAAAAGCTGTTCGACAGCTTAAAAAAGAATTTCCAGAACTTTTAATAATTACTGATCTTTGTTTATGTCAGTATACTGATCACGGCCACTGCGGAATCTTAGAAAACGATAAAATTAAAAATGATGCAACTTTAGATAGATTAGCTAAAATTGCACTTTCACATGCAGAAGCCGGTGCAGATATGATAGCTCCCTCAGATATGATGGACGGGAGAGTAGCAAAAATAAGACAGACATTAGATGAAAATGAATTTAAAGAAATAGGAATCATGGCCTATTCTGCTAAATATCATTCATCATTTTATGGTCCTTTCCGTGATGCTGCACATTCAGCACCAGGCCAGGGTGACCGCAGCAGTTATCAGATGGATGCTGCTAATTCTGATGAAGCTTTAAGAGAAATAGAATTAGATATAAAAGAAGGTGCAGATATTATAATGGTTAAACCTGCTCTTTCTTATTTAGATATCATTCAAAAAGCCAGTGATAACTTTAATCTACCTCTGGCAGCTTATAATGTAAGTGGAGAATATGCAATGGTTAAAGCTGCGGCGGAAAAAGGATGGATTGATGAAAAGAGTGTTGCTTTAGAAATTTTAACCTCTATTAAAAGGGCTGGTGCAGATATTATTATTACATACTGGGCTGATAGTGCTGTTCAGTGGTTAAATGAATAATTGGAATTTAATAAACAGTAAATGTCTCGGTCTAAAAATATTAGCTAAGGAGAGATTTTGATGAGAGATAAAAGAAAAAAATCAAGACAAGCTTTTAAAAAAGCAAAAAAATTTATTCCAGGTGGAGTCAACAGTCCAGCACGGGCTTTTTCGGCTGTAGAAATGGAACCAATATTTATTGAAAAAGGAGATGGTGCTTATCTTTACGATATTGATGGTAATAAGTACTTAGATTATGTAAATTCCTGGGGCCCGATGATTTTAGGCTATAATCCACCTCAGGTAATAAAAAAATTAAAAAAACAGCTCAAAAAAGGCACAAGTTTTGGAGCTCCAACTGAAATCGAAACAGAAATTGCGCAATTAATAACAGATTTTTATCCGGCAGTTGACAAAGTGAGAATGGTTAATTCTGGTACTGAAGCTACAATGAGTGCGATTAGGCTGGCGCGGGGATATACAGGCAGGAATAAAATAATTAAACTTGAAGGTTGTTATCATGGGCATGGAGATAGTCTTTTAGTTGATGCAGGTTCTGGGGTTGCAACTCTTGGGATTAAAGGTAGCCCTGGAGTAACAGAGAATACAGCTAAAGAGACAATAGTAGCTCCTTATAATGATCAGGAGGCAGTTGAAAAAGTTTTTGCTGAATATGGATCTGAGATTGCAGCTATTATTTTAGAACCCGTAACTGGTAATATGGGAGTTATTGCTCCTGAAACTGGTTATTTAGAATTTTTAAGAGAAATCACCCGCAAAAATGAGACACTTTTAATTTTTGATGAAGTAATGACAGGTTTTCGCCTGGCCCGTGGAGGAGCTCAAGAATTGTATGGGCTTGAGCCTGATTTAAGTACTTTTGGTAAAATAATAGGTGGAGGAATGCCTGTTGGTGCCTATGCTGGCAAAAAAGAAATTATGGATTATGTTGCGCCTATTGGGCCGGTTTATCAGGCAGGAACTTTATCTGGTAATCCGATGGCTATGCAGGCAGGATTAGCTACTTTAAAAGAATTAAAAAATAAAAAGATATATGATCAGCTAGAAGCAAAAGCAGAAAAACTGGAAAAAGGATTTAAAAATAATATTAAAGATCTTAATTTCCCTGCTTATTTTAATCGAGTTGGCTCAATGTTTACCTTATTTTTTACTGAGAAAAAAGTAAAAAATTATCAGGATGTTAAAAACTGCAATTTAGAACTTTTTGCAGCTTATTTTAAAGAAATGATAGAAGCAGGAATTTATTTACCACCTTCTCAGTTTGAAGCAAACTTTATTTCTTCAGCTTTAAGTGAAGAAAATTTAGATAAAACAATTGCAGCTAATTATCAGGCTTTAAAAAAATTAAAGGCTGAATTATAAAAGAAAGAATTAAACAGTTTAAAATTATCTATAAAAAGAATAATAACCACTATTTTTATTGAGAAAAAAGGATATTTAAAAACTATCTTGAAAATAAATTATAGTAGATAAATTAAATAATGATCTCAATTTATAGATGGAGGTGATTAGATATCAATAATAATTATAGTTTAAATGAACTTATTAATGTTGAAGCTTTACAGGGCATACAGGATAAATTTGCTGATGCTACAGGTTTAGCAGCTGTAATTGTCAATAGAGAAGGAATACCTGTTACTAAGCCCAGCAATTTTACATCTTTTTGTAGTACAGTTAGATTATGTAATAAAGGGTTTCAAAAATGTAAATTGTCTGATTCAGAGGGCGGGATAAATGCTAAAGAACGCGGCAAACCCGATCCCTATGTTTGTGAGCATGGTTTAATAGATGTAGCTGCCCCCATTATTTTGGAAAACAGTTTCATAGGTACTATTTTGTGTGGGCAAATAATTTCTGAAGAAGAAGGAAGAGAAAAGACTCTTGAAAGGGTTAAAGAAAGGGTTAAAGATTATGATATCGATTTTGAAATTTTAAAAGAGAAGTTTAATGATGTTGAAGTTTTACCCCGTGAAAGAATAATAGCTGCAGCAGAATTTCTTTCTTTATCAGCAAATTACATAGCTAAAATGGGACTAGCAAATATTTATCAACAGGAATTGATAGAAGAATCTAGGAATAGAAGGCAGTTAGAAGAACATTTAAGAACTAAACAATTAAAAATATTACAGTCACAAGTAAACCCCCATTTTTTATTTAATGTTCTTAATTCAATTGCAAGATTGGCTTTAATAGAAAATGCTCAAGAAACTGAAGATGTTACTTATGCTCTTTCAGATTTGCTTAGATATAGTTTAAGAAATATAGAAGAAATAGTTAGTTTAGAAGAGGAATTAAATTGTGTAAATGATTATATTGTAATCCAAAAAAAACGTTATCGTGATCAATTTAAGTTCAAAATTGATATTGACAAAAAATTATATGATATTAATATTCCTTTATTATCTATTCAGCCTTTAATAGAAAATGCAATTATTCATGGGTTTAAAGAAAAAGACTCTGGGACTATTGAAATTAGCTCAGAAGAAACGGCAAAAAAGATTGTTATTATTGTAGAAGACGATGGTGTTGGAATGAGTCAAAATATTTTAAATAATATTTTGACTTATGAGGAAAAAAATAGAGAAAAAATAACAACTCATATTACTGGAATAGGAATAGATAATGTTCACAAAAGATTAAAGTATTATTTTGGTGATGAATATGGGCTTGAAATTAATAGTCGGTTAGGTAAGGGAACAAAGGTTAAAATGAATTTACCTAAAAATTATAATTAATGATTATTTT